>NZ_JBFRDR010000009.1:0-264293 GCF_052113885.1 Lysobacter sp. TAB13
ACCACCTTCTACCTGCACCTCAAACCACCTTCTACCTGCACCTCAAGGAGTGCGAGTTTCGCTTCAACCATCGCCACGACGACCTCTATCGGGCGACCCTTAAGTTGCTACGATCCAACCCCCTCTGAGGGGCGTTTGCTTCCTAAGACCCTTGAAAAAGGGGGGTAGGGGGGATTTGCTTTTTGCCGCGGTAACTCGCGAGTCCCGGCAAATCCCCCGCGCCGCTACTGCATCGGCTCACGGTTCCATGCAGGGCGCTCGCCCCCTTTTGCAAAGGGGGCAACTTGACGTGGCTTCGTTGAAAGGCGAGATACACGCGCTATCGGCGTCGCGCTAAATCCTCAAGCACACCGCGCTCATTTTTCTTCTTCAGCGCGATCCTCGCCGGCGCCCTCATCCACGCCCAGCAAACCCGCCGCGCCTTCGATCGGACTAGGCCCATCGGCCACCAAGTCGTCGACCGCATCCTCATCCCCCGACAACTCCACCAACTTCGCCGGCAGCGCCCGGTTCGGCTTCACGCCCATGTCGCGCAGCATCTCCGCCTGGCGGATCACGCTGCCCTTGTTGCGGCTGAGTTTGTCGCGGGCAGCGTCGAAGCTATCTTTCGCCTGGCCGATGCGGTCGCCGACTTTTTCCAGATCGGCCACGAACGAACACAAGCGGTCGTACAACTGCGCGCCGCGCTTGGCGATTTCCTGCGCGTTGCGGTTCTGCGCTTCCTGCCGCCACAGATGGGCGACCGTGCGCAGCACGAACAGCAGCGTGGACGGGCTCACCACCAGCACGTTGCGCTGCCAGCCGTCCATGAACAGATTGCGGTCGTGCGTCACCGCCAGCATGAAAGCCGGCTCGACCGGCACGAACATCAGCACGAAGTCCAGCGAACGCAAGCCATACAAGTCCTGATAACGCTTCTCCGACAGCCCGCGCATGTGCTGGCGCACCGATTCCAGATGGCGCTTGAGCGCGCGCGCGCGCAGGTCGTCGTCCTCGGCACTGGTGAATTCCTCATACGCGGTCAGCGAAACCTTGGAGTCGATCACCAGATGCCGGTCTTCGGGCAGATGCACGGTAACGTCCGGGCGGCGCTCACCATCCTCGGTGCCGTGGCTTTCCTGGACGTCGTATTCCTCGCCCTTGCGCAGGCCGGCCGATTCCAGCACGCGCTCCAAGATCAACTCGCCCCACGCGCCCTGCGCCTTGCTCGAACCCTTGAGCGCGGTGGTGAGGTTCTTCGCGTCTTCGCTCAGCGACTGATTGAGCGCCATCAACTGCCGCACCTGTTCGCCGAGCGCGGTGCGGTCGCGGGTTTCGTTGTCGTAGACGGTCTCGACCTTGGCCTGGAACTCGGCGAGCTTTTGCTGCAGCGGATCGAGCAGCAGGCCGAGGTGACTGCGGTTCTGTTCGGTGAAGCGCTTGCTCTTCTCTTCCAGGATTTCGTTGGCGAGGTTCTTGAACTGGTTGCTCAACTCGTCGCGCACGTCCTTGAGCTGGGCGATCTTTTCCTGCGACTGACTGCGCTCGGCGTCGAGCTGGGTGTTGAGGCGGCCCACATCGACCGTGCGCCGGCTCAGTTCGGCGGCGGCCGCGTCGCGCTCGCGCTCCAGTTGTTCGAACTCCAGGCGCAGGCGTTGCAGCGCCTGCTGCTCCTTGTCGAGCTCCGCGCCGGTGCGGCCGATGGCTTCGCGCAGCATGCCGCTGTCGCGCTGCAACTGGTTGCGCGCGGCTTCCAGTTCGTCCAACCGGCTCTGCAGCTCGGGAATGCGCGCGCTGCGCTCCAGCAACTGCGCGCGTTCGGCGTTGGCCGCGTTCAATTGCGCGCCCAGTTCGTTGCGCGCAGCCTCCAGCGCGCGCGCCGCGCCGGCGCGCGCGAGCAGCCAGGCGAGCGCGGCGCCGATCAACAGCGCGGACAAAATGGCGATCAGGACAACGGTCGGGGACATCGAAGGCTCGTGGAACGTACGGGGGACAGGCCGTTCCGTGGCCGAACGCCGGATAAGGGCGTTCTGAAGACGGGCACGGATCGCATGCCTAGTCTAAGCGTCCAGTCTAGGCGGGGGAGTCTCAAGCTCTGCGACGAGCCGGAGCGGTGCGGGTGAAGGCGAGGTTCGTGGTTCGAGGTGTTGCGGTGCCGACCGAGCGTCGATGCGAAGGCCGGTTTACACTGCGCGCGGTTGCAGCTGCGCATTGGAGGGTGCGGGTATCGCGGTCCCGCCTGCCGTCATTCCTGCGAACGCGGAGGCCAGGGCTTCACGGCGCGCCCCCGAACCCGTGCATCCGCTTTGGCGTGGTCACGCCGGACCACCCCGGACCCAGGCCTCCTGTCCAGCCCACTAAATTGCGAACGCAGTCGCAAAAGCCCATTAGGCCACCCCCGCCGCGTTCCATACGGAACAGGATCGAACGCGGCCACTGTGCCAATCTTGGCCGCTCGACCGCCCGGCCTTCGCCGGTCGCGCGCCAAGGACTGCCCCCATGGACTCGCAAGATCCCCGGCTGTTCGCCGACCCGCGCGGCGTCTGGCGCGACGACGGCGCCGGCCGCGTGCACGGCATCCGTTGGCACGACATCGACGGCATCGACGGTTACGCGATCGACGCGACCGACCGCAAGCTGGTATTCGTCGAACTCGGCACCGCGGCCGGCGAGCGCCTGGAGCTGCGCACCGATTGGCCCGGTTATCGCGAAGTCGCCACCGCCCTGGTCGTGCATCTGCCCGGATTGGACGTGGAAGCCCTGCATCGCCTGGAGCAGACCCGGGCCGAGGATCCGCCGACGATCCTGTGGTGGAAAGACTGAGCAATACTGAAGCCGGCGGACTGCAACTACTCACGCTCGAGCACGGTCGTTGGAAGGTCGTCTGCCACGTCCCGTTGTGGATCAGCTGAAGAGATCGGCAGAAACCGAATGCAACTCATCGACCAACGCGATTGGGCCTGGACGCTGTACGCCGACGGCGAGCGCCGCTATCTGTCGGTGCTGTGCGGCACGATCGCCATGTACGAGTTGACGCTCGAACTCGATGCCGGCGAACGCGCGCGGATCGGGGAGCCGGGGTTTCTCGATGGCTTGGCGCGCGAGGTGTCGTATCGGCCCGATAGCTACAAGGCGCGGCATGTGACGGGGTTTCGCGCGCCGGATTGAGCGTTGGATCGTAACGAACTCAGGCCGAAAAGCTCCCTCTCCCGTTTACGGGAGAGGGGACCAACCTCAATCCAACACCCGGCAAAACACCGCCTTCAAATACCGCGACTCCGGCACCTGCGCCAGCCACGGGTGATCGGCGCCGGCGCCGGACACCTTCAGCACCTGCACGGTGCGGCCGGCGTAGAACGCGGCGCGGCGCAGCATGTCCAGGAACTGGTCTTCGCTGACCAGGCCCGTGCACGAGAACGTGGCGAACAAGCCGCCCGGCTTGACCACGCTCAAGGCCAGCTTGTTCATGTCCAGGTATTTCTTCAGCGCGGCGATCACCTGCTCGCGATCACGGGTCATCTTGGCCGGGTCGAGGATCACCACGTCGAACTGCTCGCCGGCGTTACCCATGTCGCGCAGGTACGGGAAGATGTCCGCCTGGACGAACTTGACGTTGGCACCGTTGAGCTTGGCGTTGCCCTTGGCGATGTTGAGCACGTCGGCGTCGATGTCCACGCCGATCACTTCCTCGGCGCCGCGCACCTTGGCGTAGACGCCGAAGCCGCCGGTGTTGCAGCACAGGTCCAGCACGCGCTTGCCGGCCACCTGCTGCGACAGCCACTCGCGGTTTTCGCGCTGGTCGGCGAAGAAGCCGGTCTTGTGCGCGCCGGCCGGGTCGGCGCGGAACTTCACCCCGTACTCGGTGATCGTCGACGGCGGCACCGGCTCGGTGCCGCGGAAATCGAAGCTTTCCTGCTTCTGCACGTGCTCGTCGGCGAAAGCGTAGAACCGGCAGCCGGGGAACTGCGCGCGCAGCGCGTCGTAGATCCATTCGCGATGACGGAACGCGCCGGCGCTGAAGTACTCGACCACCAGCAGATCGCCGTAACGGTCGACCACCAGCCCGCTGATCCCGTCGCCCTCGCTGTGCACCACGCGCCAGGCGTCGCTGACATCGTCGAGCCTGAGCACGTCGCGGCGCAGCGATACCGCCGCGGCTATCTTGCGCGCGAACCAGTCGGCATCGACTTCGACGTCGGGATCGTTTTCCAGCATGCGCAGGGCGATGCGCGAATGGCCGTTGTAGAAGCCGCGGCCGATCCACAGCCCGTCCACGCCGACGACGTTGACGATGGCTCCGGGCTTGGGCCGCTGGGCCGGCTTATCGACCAGGCGCTGGAAGATCCAGGGGTGGGTGGATTTCCAGGCGTTCTTGAGGCGTACGGTGGGGATTTCGGTAGTCATCCGGGCATTCTACCGGGGCCGGGCGCCGGTCCCGGCCTTTGACCGGGTGCTCAGTCCCGTTCGCGGGACAAAGAAGCCCAGCCGGACCGGCTTGTAAAGGTTTGCGGTGGTGCCAATCTGATTTACATGCACCTGCCCACCGACGCCCCGATCCCCGACACCCCGGCCCAGCGCAAAGCCGACCGCGCGCGCCTGATCCGGGCCCTCAACCTGAGCCTGGCCTTCGTGCTGGTGCTGGTGGCGGTGTTCAGCGCCCAGGGCAGCTTCGACGTGCGCGCCTTCACCGTCCAGCCCTGGTCGGCCGAAGGCCTGATCGGGCTGCTGACCGCGCCGCTGCTGCACGGCTCGATCGAGCACCTGGCCGCCAACGCGACCTCGCTGCTGCTGCTCGGCACCCTGGCCGGCGCGGTCTACCCGAAGGCGACGATCCGCGCCCTGCCGATCATGTGGCTGGGTTCGGGCCTGGGCGCCTGGCTGCTCGGCGACCCCGGCAGCTACCACCTGGGCGCCAGCGGCGTGACCCATGGCCTGATGTTCCTGGTGATGTCGCTGGGCCTGCTGCGCCGCGACCGCGCCTCCATCGCCGCGGCCTTCATCGCCTTCCTGCTCTACGGCGGCATGCTGCTGACCGTGCTGCCGCGCGAAGTCGGCGTGTCCTGGCAGGCCCACCTGGGCGGCGCCGTGGCCGGCGTCATCGGCGCCTTCGTGTTCAAGCTCAGCGACCCGCTGCCGCCGCGCAAGCGCTACAGCTGGGAAGACGAAGAAGACGCGGAAATGGTGCCGGTCAACGACGAACTCGAACCGCCCAGCCCGCGCCGCGTGCCGGTGCTGTGGAACCGGCCGGACCCACGGGATGTGCAGTCGGGGGTGGTGTTGCGGTTTCCGGGGCGCGGGGATTCGCAAGAGTGATCGGCGCCGACGGCGTCTGAGCACATCTGCCCGGCGAAGGTCCGGGCGTTTGCGTCGATCGTTATCGGTGGCGCTTTTTCAACTCCGCGAACCTGTCTAGCTCAGGCGCATGGCTGTTCGCGTGCGCCGTGGCTGCGATACGGACGCGCCTCAAAACGATCGACGGCCCGCTTGCTCAGTCGCCATCATGGCGCGCTACAGTGGCGCGGCGTCCATGCGGCGGCGCCGGTCGCCACGTTCGCAGGCGCTACCGGACCGTCCGTCTCCCCGGCGCGATCCGTCCAACGTCCGCTCCGGAGTTTCGCCATGCGCCACCTGACCGCACCGCTCGTGCTCGCGTTGTCGTTCGCCGCCCCGCTCGCGCAGGCCGCCAGCGCCTGCCATGTCGAGGGCCAGGTCGCCGGCATGGTCATCAACGAGTGCACCCAGTCCTTGCAGCCGATTTCGGACGAACAGCTCAAGCAGCAGTGCAACGGCAAGGTGCCGGGGCTGGAGGAACTCGGCGGCCAGGCCAACGCCCGGCTGGTCCCGGCCTGTCCCAGCGGCGCCAAGGGTGTGTGCGAATCGCCGATGGGCGCGCAGGCCAAGATCTATTACTACAAGCGCTCGGCCGAGGAACTGGCGAACCTGCAACGCGCGTGCGAGATGCAGCGCGGCAAGTGGACTCAGCCTTGAGCCCGCGCACGGCCGCGGCGCTGATCCTCGGCGCCGCGCTGGCAAGCGCCGGCCATGCGGTGCGCGCCGCCGACGCGCCTTCGTTCGACCGGCCCGGCATCGCCTTCGCCACCGGCACCCTGCCCAAGGGCGCGTTCGCCTGGGAACAGGGGCTGCCGGATTTCCAGCGCAACGACAGCGGCGGCGTGCGCAGCACCACCTACAGCGCCAACACCAATCTGCGCCTGGGGCTGAGCGATCGCGTCGAGCTGCAACTGGCGACCTCGCCGTTCAACTATCTGCGCGAACGCGACGGCGACGGCCGCCGTTCGCGCCATGGCGCCGGCGATACCGGCGTGGCGCTGAAGATCGCGTTGCCGTCCTCGCACGACAAGTTTTCCTGGGCCGTGCTGGGCAGCGTCACCGCGGCCAGCGGCGATCGCGAATTCAGCAACGGCGCCATCCAGTATTCGCTCGGCACCACCTTGGGATACGACTTCAGCGACTCGGTGTCCGGCGCGCTGTACTTCAACCTGGATCGCAGCGACGGCGCCGACACCTGGAGTTGGTCGCCCAGCCTGAGTTACGCGATCAGCGACCGCGTCGGCGCTTACCTCGAAGCCGGCTGGTCGCACACCGATCACCAGCCCACCACCTCGGTCGCCGGCGCGGGCCTGACCTTCATGGCGACACCGGCGATCCAGCTCGACGTCTCGCTCGACGCCGGCCTGGACCGCGACAGCCCCGACCTGCAAGGCGGCGTGGGCGTGGCCTTCTACTTCGATTGATCAACCCACCACGGAGACGAACATGGACGATCGCAACCTCTACGCAGCACCGGCCAGCCAAGTGGTCGCCACGCAAGGACCGGCCGGACGCAGCGACGAGTTCTATATCGTCTCGGTGCGCAAGTTCTGCCTGTTGTTCATCGGTACCTTCTCGCTGTACCAGCTGTATTGGTTCTACGTGCACTGGGCGCGCTATCGCCGCGTGCATCAGCTGAGCCTGTGGCCGGTGCCGCGGGCGATCTTCTCCCTGTTCTTCGCCCACGCCCTGGCCGCACGCATCGACGAATCGCTGCGCGCCTCCGGCCAGCGCTTCGCCTGGGCCCCGACGACGGCGGCGACGGTGTATGTGGTGGCGCAGTTGATCAGCAACCTGGCCGACCGCATTCCCTGGCCGGGCGCGGCCGAGCCGATCGCCACCGTGGTCACCTTGCTGATGATCGTCCCCACCGGCTGGGCGCTGCTGACGTTCCAGCGCGCCGCCAACACCGCCTGCGGCGATCCGGCCGGCGAATCCAATCGCCGCCTGACCGCGGCCAACTACGTCTGGCTGGTGCTGGGCGCGCTGGTGTGGCTGTTGATCGTGTTCGGGACGGCGATGTCGTTCCTGCCCGAGCAATACCTCGAAGAACCCTGATGGACGATCGCAATCTCTACGCCCCGCCGGTCAGCGACGTTACGCCCGTCGCGGGGCCGGTCGGCCGCACGAACGAATTCTTCGTGGTGTCGCCGCGCAAGTTCTGCCTGCTGTACTTCGGCACCTTCGGCCTGTATCAGCTGTATTGGTTCTACATGCACTGGGCGCGGTACCGCCGCGCGCATTCGGTTGTGCTGTCGCCGGTGACGCGCACGCTGTTCGCGGTGTTCTACACGCATTCTCTGACCAAGCGGATCGACGCGTCGCTGCGCGGGTCCGGCCTCGTTTTCGCGTGGAGGCCGGCGGTTCCGGCGACGGTTTATGTAATCGCGCAGGTCGTCGGTCTGGTTGTCGATCTGGCCGCGCAGGGCCGGGTCGCGGTGTCCGCTATCAACCTTTTCGACGTGCTGATATTGCTGCCGTTGGGATGGGCGCTGTTGAAGATTCAGGGCGCGGCCAACGCGGCTTGTGCGGATCCGCAGGGTGAATCCAATCAGCTGCTGACGCCGGCCAATTATTTGTGGCTGGTGCTGGGTGCGGTGCTGTGGTTGCTGACGCTGACCACGATGGCGGGTGTGTTCATGGCCGATTACGTGGGTGAGTTGCGGCCGTAGCGTCGTTTGTAGCGGCGCGTTGCCGTTGCCGTTGCCGTTGCCGTTGCCGTTGCCGTTGCCGTTGCCGTTGCCGAGATTTTGCTTTGCTTCGGCTTTGCTTCGGCTTTGCTTTGCTGTGCCCTGCTTCGGCTTCGCTTTTGTTGTTGCTGTTGCTGGGCGCCGCTAGTAACTCGCGAGACCAGGGACACCCGGAGGGCGGCGCACATGGACGTGCGCCGGGTGCCACCTTGGGCAGGATGCCCAATGTGGCACCTGCCTGCGCAGGCACCGCACTCGTGGCTCTTGATTCGAAACAGCCAAAGCCCTTTCTTTGGTTACTTTCTTTGTGGCTTTGGACAAAGAAAGTGACCCGCCGCTCTATGGCGGAAGCTTTAGGCGTTTGATCTTGCTCTTGCTTGAGGCTTTTGCTTTTGCTCGTCATTCCCGCGAAGGCGGGAATCCAGCGACTTCAAGCGTTCTCGCACGAAAGGCCCTGGATTCCCGCTTTCGCGGGAATGACGGTAGGAGGGAGTGCGCAGGTCTGGTTGTTTCGATCAAGGACTTCAGGTTCCTTAGAAGCCTTAGAAGCTTCAAGCAAGATCAAACGCTAAACGCTTCCGCCATGGAGCGGCGGGTCACTTTCTTTGTCCAAAGCGACAAAGAAAGTAACCAAAGAAAACGCATTGACTGTTTCGAGTCAAAAGCCACGAGTGCGTAGCCTGCGCAGGCAGGTGCCACATTGGGCATCCTGCCCAAGGTGGCACCCGGCGCACGTCCATGTGCGCCGCCCTCCGGGTGTCCTTCGGTCTCGCGAGTTACAGGCCGCGCCCGGCAACAGCAAAAACAAAGACGAAGGCAAGGCAAGGCAAGGCAAGGCAAAATCTCAGCAACAGCAACGGCAACGGCAAGGCACCTGCGCCGGCTTCGCGTGTCGGGCTCAATCAACCGCCGCGGGCCCTCAACGCCCCATCCGCCCATCAAGCGAATACAACGGCTCCAACAACCACTCGAACAAACGCCGCCGCTCGCCGAGAATATCCGCCTCGATCGCCATCCCCGGCCGCAACGCCTCCGGCTTGCCGTAAGCCAGGATCGACTGCCGATCCAACGCGACGATCACCCGATACATCGCCTCGCCACCGCTCGCCGCCCCCGCATCGCCATCCCGCGGCGCCATCGCGCTTCGCGAGATGCGCAGCACCCGCCCGCGATGCTGGCCGAACTTCTGATACGGAAACGCCCGATACCGCAACAGCACCGCATTGCCCGGCGCGATGAAACCAATCGCGCTGCTCGGCACCAGCAACTGCGCCTGCAAACGCGCCCCTGCAGGCAGCAGGCTCAGCAGCGGCTGCCCGGCCTGCACCGCCTGACCGGGCTCGACCAGACGGCTGGCGACCAGGCCGGCCAATGGCGCGTTGACCATCAACTCGCCGTCGGCTTCCTGCTGCACCCGGTCCTGTTCCAACTGCGCCAGCTGACGCTGATTCTCGGCGCGCTGTTGCATGCGCTGCGTCGGCAGTTCGGCCAGGCCCTGCTCCAGTTGCGCCAGATTGCGGCGCAAACCGGTGGCCTGACGCTGCATCGCCTGCTGCTGACTCAGCAGCTCCAGCACCGTCTGCTCTTGCTGCTTGAGCTGCAACTCGCTGACGTATTTCTGCTCCAGCACCAGCCGATAACGGCCGGCGGTTTCGCGGGCGATGCGCACCTGTTCGGTCCGGGTCTGGATCTCGGCTTCGATCTGCGCAAGCTCATGGCGCAGTTCGCCGATCTGCCGGCTCAGGCCGCCGCGCTGCACATCGCTCTGCGCGGCCATCGCGCGATCCATGCGCTGCAGGCTGTCGCGGCGCTCGGCGATGCCGGCGCCGCCGGCGGCATTGGCGTCGGTGCCCGAACCGGTGACACGCGGGATCTGGATCAGGCTCAGCGCGCCGCCGGCGGCGACGCGGTCGCCTTCCTGCGGGAACGAGCGCAGCATCACTCCGCTGACCGGCGCGACCACCGTGGCCAGTCCCAGGTCCGGCGCCAGTTCGCCGGCGACGCGCGAGCGACGCGAGTATTCGCCGAACACCAGGAACGCCGCCACCGTCAGCGCCAATGCGATCGCGACCGCGGCCAACATCCACAGGCGCAGCGGCTGCAACAGCGAAATCCCGCCCAGCCAACTGCCGCGCCGCGCTTGCAGCACTTCGTTACGAAAGCTCAGCGTACTCATGCCGGCGTCCCCGCGGCGGCGCCCTTGGACGCGGCCTCGCGCCATCGATCGCCCAGATTGCGCACGCGATCGGCCGGCCGGTATTCCTCCACGATGCGACCATCGGCCATGACCAGCACGCGATCGGCGCTGGCGATGGTGTCCGGGCGATGGGCGATGATCACCCGCGTCAACGCGAGCCCAGCGACGGCCTGATTGACCAGCCGCTCGCTGTGTACGTCCAGATGGCTGGTGGCTTCATCGAGAAACAGAATCCGCGGCTGCCGACACAAAGCGCGCGCTAGGATCAGCCGCTGCTTCTGCCCGCCCGACAGACTGCTGCCCATGTCGCCGATCAGGCCGTGATAGCCCATCGGCATGGCGACGATGTCCTCGTGCACGCCGGCCAGCCGCGCCGCGGCTTCGACCCGCGCCGGATCGCAGTCGTCGTCGAAGCCGATGTTCTCCGCGATGCTGCCGGCGAACAGCTGGTCGTCCTGCATCACCACGCCGATCATGCCGCGGTAGGCGCGCAAGCCGAGCTTGCCGATATCGTGCCCGCCGACCGCGATCGCGCCTTCGCCGGGCACGGCCAGCCCCAGCATCAGCTTGATCAGCGTGGTCTTGCCGCAGCCCGAGGCGCCGACGATCGCCACCGATTCGCCCTCGGCGACGCGCAGGTTGCAATCGCGCAGCACCCACGGCTCACCCTCGGCGTAGCGATAGCTCAGCCCGCGCACTTCGATATCGGTGGCGATGCTGGCCGTATCCGCGGCCGGCGCCAGCGAACGCGGCGCGGTCTGCGGCTCGGGCGCTTCCAGCACGATGTCGGCCAGGCGCTCGCCGTGCAGCCGCAGCATGCGCAGTTCCATGCCTTTGTCGATCAGCCCGGACACGCGGCCGGAAAACTGATCCTTGTAGCTCAGGTAAGCGATCAACATGCCGACCGAAAACACGTTGTCCATCGCCAGCTTCGCGCCGATCCAGATCACCGCCACGCGCTCCAGGCCGAAGATCAACTGGCTCACGCCGCTGAACTTCAGGCCCAGGTTCGCCAGCCATACGTCGCGGTTGACGCTTTCGTTCATCAGATTGCCGTAACCGGCCTCGCGCGAGGCTTCGCGCCCGGCCAGCTTGAGCGACTGCATGCCGCGGATGGATTCGAGCAGAAAGCTCTGCTGGCGCGCGGCCGCGACCAGTTGCTGCTCGGTGCCGTCGCGCATCGCCCGGAACGCCAGCACGCGCAGGCCCAGGTACAGCGCGACCGCGAGCAGGGTCAGGCCGGCGAGCTTCCAGCTGTAGATCAGCAGCATCACCAAGGTGGCGACGGTCATCAGGCCGTCGATGATCGCCTCGACGAAACTGGTCGACAGCGTGCGCTGGATGCTCTGCACCGAGCCCATGCGCGACACGATGTCGCCCAGATGGCGCTTGCCGAAGAAGTTCATCGGCAGACGCAATAGATGATGAAACACGTTGCCCATCCACTGCAGCCCCAGCCGCGTGGACAGATACACCACCGCCCAACCGCGCAGCAGACCGATGCCGGCCTGGAACAGCACCGACGCGCCGAAGGCGAGGCCCAGCACGGTCAACAGATCGCGATCGGCGGAGACCAGCACTTGATCGACCACGCCCTGCATGAAGAACGGCGCGACCAGCACGAACACCTGCAGCGCGGCCGACAGCCCCAGCAACAGGCCGAGCGAGCGCCACAGGCCGGTAACGCGGCCAGTGAGTTGGCTCAGGGCAATCGCCGGCGGCGCGGCGACGCGCTCGAAGCCGGGGACCGGCGACAGCTCCATCGCCACGCCGGTGAAATGCTTGGAAACCTCCGCGACGCTCAGCGTGCGCTCGCCGACGGCCGGATCGAGCACGGTCACGCGCTGGCCGCGCACGCGCGCCAGCACGACGAAATGATTCAGATCCCAATGCAGGATGCACGGTGTGCGCAGTTGATCGAGTTCATCCAGCTCCAGGCGCAACGGCCGGGCCTGCAGGCCCAGTTGCCCCGCGACTTCGATCAGCCGGCTCAGGTTCGCGCCCTTGAGCGACAGCGGAAAGCGGCCGCGCAATTCGCGCAGGCCCAGATGCTGGCCGTGATGCGCGGCGATCATCGCCAGACAGGCCAGTCCGCATTCGGCGGCTTCGGATTGGACGATGCTGTGCTTGGGGTTCATGCGCGTTCCACCGCTGAAGTCTGTCGTGCGATGCTCGGGCGGGATCGCCGGCGATGAGCGACAAGTCGCCATCGCGCTGGCCACCGCGCGACGGCCGCAGCCGTCGCACGGTCGAAACGACTATCCCGATCGCACCCAACCTGTGAGTACCCGAAGGCCGCTGACGGGGCGATCGGCGTTACCGCATCGACGGCAATCCGCGCTCAGCGCGGACGCACGACGACGGTATCGATCGGGTAAGGCCCGTAAGTAGTGGTGTCCACCGGCGGCGGCACCGGCTTCTGGATTTTGATGGTGTCCTGGCCGCCGGCGACGAGAGCCACTGCGTTTTGATCGAGAGTCTGCATTGCGATTAATCCTTTTTGGTGAGTTGAGTTGGCGCGTCCAGTGCGATGTGGATCCGCTTCGCGTCCCTGCGCCGGCGGCGGTGCATTTCGTGCGGACGCGGATCAGGGCGCCGCGACGACGCCGGTCGCGCGCTCGAACTTGCCGGGCAGCGGATTGAACGGAACCGGGAACAGCGGGCCGTGCTCGGTGCAGCCGCGGCCGGTTTCCGGATCGATGGTCACGCCGCCGGCGACTTCGGCGATTTGTTCGAGGTCGATCTGCTTCATGGGTTGACTCCTGAATGAATGAGTTGGGTGGTGAAACGAAGGCCGATGCCCGCGCTCGGCGCGCGCAAACGCCCGCGACCCGGCCGGCGGCGGATGCGCCAGCGGATCGCGCGGCGCCGTGATCGCCGCCGTCCATACACAGTTCGCAACGCGGCGGCGAAACCCGACACGGCCACGCAGGATTTTTTTGTGCCGTCCCGTGTACGGGTTCGTAAAGCCCGACCGAAGGCGCATGCCACGGCGGCGACGGCGTCGTATGCTTGGCCGCGCACGGAGGAAGGGCCATGACGGACGAAGAGACGAAAGGAGACGTCACCCGCTTGCTGCACGCCTGGAACGGCGGCGACAGCGATGCGCGCGACGCGCTGTACCGCCTGGTCTACGGCGAGCTCAAGGGCATCGCGCTGCGGCGGCTGGCGCACATGGGGCGATCGGTCATCGATCCGACCGAGCTGGTCAACGAAGCGCTGCTGCGCCTGCTCGACGACAAGCTCGACGCGCAGAACCGGCAACACTTCTTCCGCATCGCCGCCACCGCGATCCGCTACACCCTGATCGACGTGATCCGTCAGCGACAGGCCGACAAGCGCGGCGGCGAGGTGATCATCACTTCGCTGGATTCCACCCTGGGCCAGAACCACGCCGCCACGCCCGCCGATCAGCGCTGGATGGAAGTCGAACAGGCGCTGGTCGCGCTCGACGGCGCTTATCCGCGCCAGTGCCGGGTGATCGAACTGGCGTTCCTGGTCGGCCTGAAGCAGCAGGAGATCGCCGAGGCGCTTGCGATCAACGTGCGCACGGTGGAACGCGACCTGAGTTTCGCCAAGGCCTGGCTGCGCGAGCATCTGTCGTCATGACGCCGGAACAGCACGCGCGGGTCGAAGAAGCCTTCCACGCCGCGCTGACCCAGCCGCCGTCGCTGCGCGAGCGCTACCTGCTCGACACCGAGCCCGATCCGGACGTGCGCGCGGCGGTGCGGCGGCTGCTCGAACATGCCGCTCACGACGACACTTCCGATCCGCTGGCCGAGCGTCTCACTCAGGCCTTCGCCGCGCCGGACGCGGCCACCGCCAGGCAGGTCGGCGCGTATCGGCTGCTGTGCGAACTCGGCGCCGGCGGCATGGGCACGGTGTTCCTGGCCGAACGCGATGCCGGCGACGGCGTGCAGCGGGTCGCGCTGAAACTGCTGCACGGCCTGCCGACTCAGGCCGCCAACCGGCGCATGGCGCGCGAACGCGGCTTGCTGGCGAGCCTGGATCATCCGCAGATCGCCCGCCACATCGACGGCGGCGTCAGCGAAAGCGGCCAGCCGTATCTGGTCATGGACTACGTCGAAGGCGCCTCGCTGCACGAGTATCTGGCGGCGACGCCGGGCACGACGCGGCAACGCCTGCGCCTGTTCCTGCGATTGTGCGAGGCGGTCCAGCACGCGCATCAACGGTTGGTGCTGCATCGCGATCTCAAGCCGTCCAACATCGTGGTGCGCGCCGACGGCGCGCCGGTGTTGCTCGACTTCGGCATCGCCACGCTGATGGCCGGCGACGACGAACGCCCGGCGCTGACCGCGACGGTCGCGTTCACCCCCGCCTACAGCGCGCCCGAGCAACGCCGCGGCGAACGCGCGACCACCGCCACGGATGTGTTCGGCCTGGGCGCGCTGCTGTTCGACCTGCTGAGCGAACGCAAACTGGCCGACGTGCGCGGCCGCGACGCGCCGGTGCCGGCGCCGAGCAAGCACGCGCAGGACCCGGCGCTGCGCCGCGCCTTGCGCGGCGATCTCGACCGCATCGTGCTGGCCGCCTGCGCCGAAGCGCCGGCCGAGCGCTATCCCACCGTGGCCGCGCTGGCCGCCGATGTGCAGCGCTATCTCGACGGACTGCCGATCTCGGTCGCGGTCGGCGGCCCGGTCTACCGGCTGCGCAAATTCGTCGCCCGCCATCGCCTGGCCACCGCCGCCGCCGTGGTCGCGCTGGCCGCGGCCGGGTTGTTCGTGTGGCGGCTGGACAGCGAACGCCAGCGCGCGCTCGCCGCCGAACACGCGGCCCAGCTCTCGCGCATCCGCGCCGAACGCGAGGCCGGCTATACCGAGGCCTCGCGCAACTTTCTCGCTTCGGTGCTGGCGCAGACCGCGCCGCAATCGATCCGCGGCGAGCCGATCACGGTGGCCACGCTGCTGGCGCGCGCCTCGGAGCAACTGCAGGCCGAACAGGGCCAGGACCCGCGCACCCGCGCCATCGCCTGGCTGACCATCGCCGAGGTCTACGACGCCATCCTCGATCCGCAGGCCGCGCTCGACGCCGCCGACAAGGCCAAGACGCTGATGGCCGACGCCGGCCTGCACGATCCCGAATTCGAAGCGCGGGTGCTGCGCGTGCACGGCGCGTCGCTGGCCGGATTGGACCGCTTCGACGAATCCATGCGCGAGCTCAAGCGCCTGATCGCGATGCGCGAACGCCGGCCCGAAGACGCGGTGGCGATCGCGCAGGCCTATTACCAATACATCGCCGTGGCCGTGCGCGCGGCCCCCGGCGGAACCACCGAACGCTACGTGCGCCACGCCCTGGCCGTGCTCGATCGCGCTGGCGAAAAAGTCCCGGAGCTGCGCGCGCACCTGCGCGTCGCCCTGGTCACCCCGGCCATGGACGCCGGCGACCTGGCGCTGGCGCAGCGTCGTCTCGACGAAGCGGTGAGCGCGGCGCGCGCGGGCTGGCGCGAGAACCATCCGGACTGGTACATCGTCCATCTGCTGACCGCGCAGTTGCGCCGTCTGCAATCGCGTCACGACGACGCCATCAATGAGGGCGAGCAAGCCGTGCGCCTGGCCTACAAGGCCTACGGCGAACGCAGCCGCCTGACCATGGAAATGGAGAACGACCTGGCGGCCAGCCTGAGCGAGGCCGGCCGCCGCGACGAAGCCCTGGCGCATTACCAGCGCGCCTACTCCATCGCCCAGCAACTGGGCCTGCAGGCGCTGACGATGGCGCAGTTGCAGATCAACCTGGGCACCTTCCACCTGTTTTCCGGCGATGCCGCGCAAGCGCTGGAGATGGAAACCGCCGCGCTCGCGCTGCTGGCCGCGCGCGCCGACACGAACGAAACCGCGCAGCTCACCTGGCGCCAGCGCGCCCACGCCAGCCGCGCCAAGGCGCTGATGGCGCTGGAACGCAAGGACGAGGCCTACCTCGATTTCGAGGCGGCGATCGGGCTGGCGCGGCAGCTGGGCGATATCGACGGCATGATCGGCTCGCAGCTGCAGTTGGCCAAGCTGCGCATGAAGGATGAGCAATTCGATCAGGCCCAGCAGCTGATCGACGCCGCCAAGCGCGCGGTCGATAGCGGCAAGCCGGAGCAGCGCAACTTCGTGCCCGGTCTCGATGCGCTCGGCGCGCAGCTGGCGCGCAAGCGCGGCGATCTGGCTCTGGCCTCGCAACGCATGAGCGAGGCGCTGACCAATGCGACGAAGGCGCCGGGCTATAACGCGGTGATGATCGCCAAGCTGAAACTGGTGGCGGCCAGCATCGAGATCGAACGCGGCGAAAGCGGCGCGGCGCGGCGGCTGCTGGATGAGGTGATGCCGGTGGTGCGGGACAAACTGCCCGCCGATGCGCCCGAGCGGGTCAAGGCCGACGAGTTGATGCGCAAGCTGACCGGTTAGCGCGGCGCGGTCGGCCGCATCGCGCCGCCGCCGTCACTTGGCGGCGCCATGCGTCGGTGCTAGCGTCGGCCTCGCATCCAACCATCGCCTCGCCGGTCATCAATGCCGAACCGATGACGCGGCGCGAGGTTCGATACGCAACCCAGGCCGTTTACGCCGATCGGCGCCGCGCTGATCGAGGTCGACCGCCGCAAGCCGCTGTCGTCGCCACCGCCGCGAGAACTCCATGCGCCGTTCGATGCCCGTATTGCTGTCCGCCGTCTTCGCCCTGTCGATGCTGTCCGCGTGCAAACCCGAGCCGGCGCCTCCACCGGCCGGCGGCTACGACGAACGCGCCGGCGCCGACGCGCGCCGGATCGAATCGGACCTGCGCTTTCTCGCCGACGATCTGCTGGAAGGCCGCGAGACCGGCACGCGCGGGTTCGATCTGGCCGCGCTGTACCTCGCCGCCCGCTTCCGCGCGATCGGCCTGCGGCCGGCCGGCGATAAGGGCAGCTATTTCCAGCAGGTGCCGCTGCTGCGCGCGCAGCGCCTCGACAACGGCGGCAGCCTCAGCATCGAGCGCGCGACCGGCACGGTCGCGCTGCGTTTTCGCGACGATTTCCTTCCGCAACTCAATTTCGATCAAGCCCAGGCGCAGGTCGCCGCGCCCGCGGCGTTCGTCGGCCAGGCCGTGTACGCGCCGGATCTGGATCAGGACGACTTCGCCGGCATCGATCTGCACGGCAAGATCGCGGTGCTGTTCAACGGCGCGCCGGCGCGCTTCGATATCGACCGGCGCGCGTTCTACAGCTCGTACCGCGAAAAGATGCGCGCGCTGGTCGAGCGCGGCGCGGTCGGCGCGGTGATCGTGGACACCGAGGACGAAGAAAAATCCGAGCCCTGGGCGCACGAGGTGCGCAACTGGAATTGGCCGGGCATGCGTCTGCGCGATACCGACGGCAGCGCCATCGACACCTTTCCGCAATTGGCGGTGGTCGCCCGCGTCGGCGCGGCCCGCGCCGGCGCGCTGCTCGATGTCGGCGACCACAGCGCCGCTGCGCTGTTCCGCGACACCCGCGAGGGCAAGCTGCGCGGCTTCGATCTGCCCGGCACGCTGAGCTTGTCGGCGCACAACCGGATCGAACCCGCGCAATCGCGCAACGTGGTCGCGCGCCTGCCCGGCGCCGACGCCGCGCTGGGACTCGAGCACGTGGTGTTCACCGCGCACCTGGATCACCTGGGCATCGGCGCGCCGGTGGGCGGCGATGCGATCTACAACGGCGCGCTCGACAATGCGCTGGGCGTGGCGGTGATGCTGGAATCGGCGCAGCAACTGGCGCAGTCGGCGACGCCGCCGCGGCGTTCGCTGCTGTTCGTCGCGCTGACGGGCGAGGAAAAGAATCTGCTCGGCGCGGAGTGGTTCGCGCAGCGGCCGACGGTGCCGCGCGAGTCGCTGGTCGCCAACATCAACGTGGACATGCCGGTGATGCTGGTGCCCACGCGCGACGTGATTCCGATCGGCGTGGAGCATTCCAGCCTGCAGCCCCTGCTGCAGCAGGCCGCGGCGGACACCGGCGTGGAGCTGTCGCCCGATCCGTTGCCGCAGGAGAGCATCTTCATCCGCAGCGATCAGTACGCCTTCATCCGCACCGGGGTGCCGGCGGTGTTTCTGCTCGGCGGGCTCAAGGGCGGCGAGGGCGCGGATCGGCAGCTCAAGGATTTTTTGCACGATCACTATCACGAGCCCAGCGACGATGCGTCGCAGCCGATCCAGTATGCGGACGCGGCGCGGCTGGCGCGGCTCAATGCGCGTATCGGTCAGCGTATCGCCGATGCGGCGCAGCGGCCTCGGTGGAATGCGGGGGATTTTTTTGGCGAGCGGTTTGGTGGGGCCGGTAAGGCGGCGAAACCGTGAGGTTTGAATCGGCGGGGTTGGTGTGGGGTCGGGCGATCTGAGCGGAAAGCATCGGGGCTGAAGCCCCTCCCACAAGAGCTGAAACCCCTTCCACAAAATCACGCTCCATGGGCGTCGGGTGGGCATAGCTATACTCGGGGCATGAGCGCAACCACGATGAAAACCCTCGGTCTGCTCGGCGGCATGAGCTGGGAATCGACCGTGCCGTACTACCGCATGATCAACGAGACCGTGCGCGATCGTCTCGGCGGCCTGCATTCGGCGCGGTTGCTGCTGTACAGCGTGGACTTCGCCGAAGTCGAGCGCCTGCAGCACGCCGGCGACTGGCACGCGGCCGGCGAGCTGCTCGGCCGCGCCGCGTGTTCGCTGCGCGACGGCGGCGCGCAGTTGCTGGTGATCTGCACCAACACCATGCACAAGGTCGCCGCGCAGGTCGAAGCGGCGTCGGGCCTGCCGCTGCTGCACATCGCCGATCCCACCGGCGCGGCGATCCGCGCCGCCGGCCTGGGCAAGATCGGCCTGCTCGGCACGCGCTTCACCATGGAGCAGGAGTTCTATCGCCAGCGCCTGATCGAACGCCACGGCCTGGAGGTGCTGGTGCCGCCGGCCGAGGATCGCGAGATCGTGCACCGGGTGATCTACGACGAGCTGTGCCTGGGCAAGATCCTGCCGCCGTCGCGCGAGGAATATCGGCGGATCATCGCCGGCCTGGTCGCGCGCGGCGCGCAGGGCGTGATCCTGGGCTGTACCGAGATCGGCCTGTTGATCGGCCCGCAAGACGTGGAGGTGACCTTGTTCGACACCACCGCGCTGCATGCGCGCGCGGCGGCGTTGGCCAGCCTCGGCGAAGCGCCGGCGCCGTAGTCGCCGCCCCTGCCGCCGCGGCGGTGGTGTTGCAGCCGCGCTGCCGCCAAACTGCGGCCATCGACCGCGCAACGGAGTCCGCGATGAACGACCGCCCGAATCCCGGCTGGTTTGGCCGTAACTGGAAATGGTTCGTCCCCACCGGTTGCCTGACCGTGCTGCTGCTGGCCGCGCTGGCGCTGGTCGGCCTGATCGGGCTCGGCATCAAGGGCGCCTCGGGGCTGTTCGCGTCCTCCGAACCGGTGCGCCACAGCGTGACGCTGGCGCAAGCCAATCCGGCCGTGGTCGCCGCGCTGGGCACGCCGCTGGAAGTCGGAATGATGATCCAGGGCAGCATGCAGACCAGCAACGACGACGGCCACGCCGATCTGTCGCTGCCGCTCACCGGTCCGCGCGGCAAGGGCCGGCTCTACCTCAAGGCCGATCGCGCCGCCGGGCGCTGGTCGTACTCGCTGATCGAAGTCGCCATCGACGGCAGCGACCAGCGCATCGACCTGCTCGGCAACGGCGGCTCGGCGCCGGGCGGATCTGCGCCGGCGCAGGACACCTCGCCGCAATCGGAGTCGAACCCGGACTCCGATGCCGAGCCCGACTCCGAGCAACCCGACTCCGAGGAAGAGCCCGCGCCGCGCGCCGACGCCGATGTCACCGCGACGGCAGCGGCAAGCCCTTGAAGGTCTTGACCGTGCGCAGCACCAGACTGGAATTGATGTCGGCGCCGCCGGCCTGATTGAGCAGACGGTCGAGCAGGAAGCGCGACAGATGCTCCAGGTCGCGCACCACGATCTGCAGCAGGTAGTCCATGTCGCCGGTCAGGGCGTAGCAGGCCACCACTTCGTCCCAGGTTTCGACGAACTCGGCGAAGGCGCCGACCGCCTCGCTGTCGTGGCGGCCCAGGCGCACCCGCACGAATGCCTGCAGGCCCAGGCCCAGGCGCGCGGCGTCCACTTCTGCGCGGTAGCCGGAGATCACGCCCTCGCGTTCCAGCCGCTGCACCCGGCGCAGGCAGGCCGAGGCCGACAGATGCACGCGCTCGGCCAATTCGGCGTTGGTGAGGCGGCCGTCGCGCTGCAATTCGGCCAACACGACGATGTCGGTGCGGTCCAGTTCGATGCTGGCCATTTTCAGCGCCTTACAGGTTAATGACGCAACAATCTTGCGCCAAGACGGCCGAAACACGCAACAACGCAAGCTAATTGCGCCGAATCGCGATTAAAGTCGTGTGATCACCTCCCCTCGTGGTCAGGAGCGACCCGGCATGAACACCGCCACCCCGCAGCGCGTCGAACATCAGCTCACCGACAAGGGCTACGTGCCGGTCTATACGACCGCCGTGATCGAGCAGCCGTGGGCGTCGTATTCGGCCGACGACCACTCGGTGTGGGCGCAGTTGTTCGAACGCCAGCAGCAGGTGCTGGTCGGCCGCGCCAGCGACGAGTTCATCGCCGCCCAGCGCGCGATGCGGATGACGCCGGATCGGATTCCCAAGTTCGACGACCTCAACCGCGTGCTGCGCGCGCACACCGGCTGGGAGCTGATCGGCGTGGAAGGCCTGCTGCCGGAGCTGACCTTCTTCGATCATCTGGCCAACCGCCGCTTCCCGGTGACGTGGTGGATCCGCAAGCCCGAGCAGATCGATTACCTGTCCGAGCCGGATCTGTTCCACGACCTGTTCGGCCACGTGCCGCTGCTGATGAATCCGGTGTTCGCCGACTACATGCAGGCCTACGGCCGCGGCGGCGTGAAGGCGCACGGCATCGATCCCGACGCGCTGGTGCATCTCACGCGCCTGTACTGGTACACGGTCGAATTCGGCCTGATCAAGCAGGCCGACGGGCTGCGCATCTACGGCAGCGGCATCGTCTCGTCCAAGGGCGAGTCGATCTACAGCCTGGAATCGGACGCGCCCAACCGCATCGGCTTCGACCTGGAGCGGCTGATGCGCACGCGCTACCGCATCGACACCTACCAGAAGACCTACTTCGTCATCGACAGCTTCGAGCAGTTGATGCGCGCGACCGAGCCGGATTTCACGCCGATCTACCAGCGCCTGGCGAAGCAGGATTCGATCCCGGCCGGCGAGGTGCTGGCGACCGACACGGTCTACACCCGCGGCACCGGCGAGGGTTGGTTGCTGGATGGCGACGTCTGAGTCGTGGTCTTGGTCTGAGCGATCTGAGCGATCTGAGCGAAGAGCATCGGGGCTGAAGCCCCTCCCACAAAAAACTTCGCGGCGACGCAATCTGTTGTGGGAGGGGCTTCAGCCCCGATGCTTTCCGCTCAGATCAAGTAATTCCCACCAAAGCTCAGACCAGCCCCAGACACCGCGCGACCGCGAAGTCTTTTGTGGGAGGGGCTTCAGCCCCGACGCTTTGCGCTCCGATCAAGCCGCACTGGCAAACAGATCCGTCTGCGGTGCGCGCCGCTGGCCCAGCACGAAACGGATCGACCAGCCGATGAAGTAGCCGGCGCTCAAACCCGACACGTACACGTCCCAGCCCATCGCGCTGTCGCGCAGGTGCGGCTGGGTCGCGGCGATCACCTGCAGCACGTAGTGGCCGAGGAAGATCGCCAGATTGCGCAGCAGCGGCAGCACGCTGCCGGGCTGGTGCACCAGGCGGTTGCGGTGATCGAACCGCAGCGACGCCGGCGACAGCGACCATGCGCCCAGCGCGCCGCCGAGCACGGCGCCGGCGAACCAGTGCGCGGCGATGTCGATCGGCGCGCCGCCGCGCGCAAACAGGCCGGACACGCCCCAGACGATGAACACCGCCGGCACCATCCACACCCGCGTCAGCGGCGTGGTGCGCGCCTGCAGGCGCTTGATGCCCAGCCAGACCAGCAGGGCGAGCAGGGCGAACACCCACAAAGGCGTTTGCGAGAACAGGGCGGACAGCGGCATGGCGAACCTCGGCGGATGGGAAGGGCTCACCGCAGAGGCGGGCGCGGCGACGGTCGGGCCGTAGCCGTCGCGGCCGTCCCGATGTCGCCGGAGGGCCCGCTGCGGTGTGGCGCTCATGCTCGGCCGGCGCGCGTCCGCGTCGCAGTCCCGGCGGTCATCGATCCGACCTGCCGGAAGTCATCGCCATATCCGCTGCCGCGGCGCCTTGTCCGAGTCGTGCCGTGGAGTAGCGGCATCGGCACCTGAATCGGGCTCCCGCGGGACCCGCGCTCCGCGCCGCTGGTCCAACCGCGTCACATCCGCCGCGCGCGCCTGACCAAAAACGGCGAATCCCGACAGGCCCGGCACCTGAACCGCAGTTCGCGGCAACCGTCACATTTATCGACAATGCATAACGCCCTGCTAACAAATGACAATGCGATTGAATTCACATTTTTGGCATGGATTGTGCTTTATCAGGCGGGAGCTCCGGATTCCCCGGCAGCCCTCTTCGGATTCCAATCCACCATGCGCAAGCTCCCGAAAGCCCTACTGGCCATTACGCTGCTGGCCAGCCTGCCCTTGATCGCCCAAGCCGAATCGCAGTTCACCACCGGCGCCGGCACGCCGATTACCGCCAGCGCCCGCCTGGACTTCCAGATCACGGTTCCGAAGATCCTGTTCCTGCGCGTGGGCACCGGCGCGGACTTCACCACCAACGCCGCTATCAACCAGATCGCCTTCACCGTGCCGGCGGCCAATGTCGGCGACGGCAGCTCCATCGCCGCCACCGCCGCGTCCGGCGACCTGGGCAACGGCGCGGTCACCGCCAAGGTGCTGGGCAACAACGGCAACATCACCTTCACCTCGACCACCCTGGGCGCGCTCAGCAACGGCGCGGCGGGCGACACGATTTCCTACAGCCAGATCGGCACCACGGTCACCGCGCTGACCTCGCCGGTGGCGCTGCCGCACCCGGCCCTGGCCGACGGCGCGACCACCACGGTCAACCTGACCCCGGCCACCGGCAAGGTCATCAACCGCGACGCGCGCTGGACCTTCGCCTACCTCAACAGCAACGTGGTCGCTCCGGGCACCTACGGCGGCACCAACACCAACAACAGCCGCGTCACCTACACCGCGTCGATGCCGTAAGCGGCAACGCACACGCGTCATGCACCGCCGCCGACCCGGCGGCGGCGCTTCTCTTTCCGAGGTCCGCCATGACCGCACGTTTCCGCGGCGGGGCGCTGCTGCTGCTCGCCTGCGCATGGTCGCAGGCGGCCGGCGCGTTCACCGCGACCATCCTGCCCGGCACCCGCGCGGTGTATCTGCGCGTGGGCAACGGCGTGTTCACCGGCAACTACAGCAGCGGCGGCACGCCCGGCTCGGGCGGCGCGCTCAACGTGGTGTCGGTGACGGTGCCGGCCGCGGTCCTGGGCAACGGCACCGACCAGGTCATGACCACCAACGCCACCCAGGCCAACAGCAACTACGACGGCTTCGCGTTCTGCAACGTGCCCGCGCAGATCTATGTCGGCGGCTTCTACCGCCTGCCCGGCGTCAACGGCACCGCGACCTTGAGCGCGACCGCGCCGACCAGCCTGACCAACGCCCAGGGCGAGGCGATCGCGTTTTCGCAGATCAAGTGGACCAGCAGCGGCAACAACGACACCGGCGCGCAGCCGATCGCGGCCGGACAGTTCACCGGCGGCACCCAGGTCCTGGCCAGTTTCCCGGTCAACAGCTGGCGCGAGAGCTGCCACACCTTCAGTTATTCCAACGATGCGATCGTCGCCGCCGGCGTCTACACCGGCCGGGTGACCTACACCCTGAGCGCGCCGTGATGCGGCGGCGCCTGCGCATCGCGATCTTCGCCGCCGCGCTGCTGACCGCGCCGGCGACGCTGCCGGCGGCGACCTATCGCGTCGACGACAGCGGCACCCAGGTATCGAACAACAGCGTGCAGATGCGCTGGGATTCACCGCTCCCCGGCGGCGCTTCGCGCTCGGGCGTGACCGGCGCGCTCAACGTCGCGCTGCGTTTGAACGTGGCCGCCTGGCGCGGCCGCATCGGCCGCATCTACATGACCCTGCCGGCCTCGCCGTCGGGTCCGCTCAGCGCCACCTGGAGCAGCCAGGGCCGGCTGTTGCCCGGCAGCTTGCGTGCCGGCGAACGCACGCTGGTCTACAGCGGGCTGATTTCCGACAGCGCGCTGGAAGACACCCTGCGCCTGACCCTGCAAGCCGACGGCCAGCGCCTGGTGCGCGCCGAGGCGCTCAACTTCTCTTTCGAAATCGACTTGGACGATCTGTGATGCGCAAGCTCCGTCTCGACATCGCCGGCCTGCTGCTGGCCGCCTGCGCCCTGGCCCCGGCCGGCGCGGGCGCGCAGGGCTTCTCCGCCCTGGTCTCGCCGCCGCGTTTCGAAGATCAGGTCAAGCCCGGCACGGTGTATCGCAACGTGGTGGAGATCTCCAACGTCTCCGGCGCCGCCGCGCACTACACCCTGAAGACCGCCGACTGGCATCTGGACGCGCAGGGCTCGGCGGTGTTCGACACCGCGCTGGCGCCGGGCAGTTGCCGGCCGTGGGTCGGGCTGGAAGCGGCCGATATCCAGGTCGCGGCCAACGGCAAGCGCCGCTACCGCTTCGAAGTCGCGGTGCCGGCCGATGCGCCGGTCGGCGAATGCCGCTTCGCGATCCTGCTCGAAGGCGATCCGGAAACCGTCGGCGGCGCGCTCGCGCTGCCGGTGTCGGGACGGATCGGCATCATCGTCTACCTGGGCGTCGGCGACGCCGCCGCGCGACTGCATCTGCTCGACACCGGCGTGGCGCAAGTGGAAGGCCGCAAGCTGCCGGTGCTGCGCGTGCGCAACGACGGCAACGCGCACAGCCGCCTGGAAGGCCTGGTCGATGGCACCGACGCCAACGGCCGCAAGCTCAGCTTCCTGCCCAGCAGCCTGCCGCTGATGCCGGGCGAAACCCGCACCATCGCGCTCACGCCGCAGGCCGACGACGCCGCGTCGGCGCCGCCGGTCATCGCCTATCCGCTGCAGCTGAAAGGCGCGCTGGACTGGGGCAAGCAGCGGCTCGAACTCGACGCCCGGCTGAGCCCGTGAGCGCGCGCCGTTGAGTCCACCGCGCGCCCCGCTGCGGAGCAGGCTCGCCGCCTGCCTCGCCGTTGCGATCGTCTGCGCGTGCGCTCCGGCGCTCGCCGGCGAGGCCGTGGGCGCGGCCGCATCGACCGAGGGCGAATACCGCGACCGCATCATCGCCGCGCAAGCGCTGGCGCCGCTGCCGCCGGATTCCGACGAAGTCGCCGACAGCAGCGGCCTGCCGCGTTCGCTGCGCGTGCAGCTCGATCTGGCCCGCACCGAACGCGGCGATGAGGGCTACGGCGAACAAGGCCTGTCGGCCGGCGGTTACTGGGAAACCGCGGACTGGGGCAGCTGGTCGCTGGACGCGGCCGCCTTCCACAGCGACCGCGCGCGTTACGGCGACGGCGGCGGTTGGGGCGGCGCGGCCACGCTGTGGCAACGCGGCCTGTTCCTGGACGGCGGCTGGCGGCTCGACAACGGCCTGGGCGTGGTCAATACGCCGTCGCTGGATCTGCAGCGCAATCAGTACCGGTTCTTCCTGCCGACGGTGGCGCTGGCCGGCCTGAGCACGCAATGGAATCGCGATGCCGACGGCCTGAGCGCATATGCCGCGTTCGGCCGCGCCGGCCTCTACAACGGCACCCGCGTCACCGGCTTCGATACCGCCGACGGCCAAGTCGGCGCGGTCGGCGCGCAATGGCGGCCGGCGCCGGGCTGGACCGCGTCGGCGGCGCTGCTGAGCACCGACGGCCGGATCGTGCCCGACTCGCTCGGCGAAGCCGCGCTCGCCACCGGTTCATCGCAGGCCGCGCACTGGGCCGCGGCCTGGAGCTCGGCGCGCGATTCGGTACAGATCAATCTGCTCAACAGCCGCAGTTCTGGCGTTGGCGATGCGCGTAGCGATCGCGGCGACGCCACCGGCGGCTGGATCGACGCCAGTTCCCGGCGCGGCCGCTATCGCCACAACTACGGCCTGTTCTCGCTCGATCCGGGTCTGGTCTGGGGCGCGTTGCCGATCAACCAGGACGTGCGCGGCGGCTATTACCGCATCGCCTATCAATACGGCCGCTGGATCTGGAACGCCGGCGTCGATGACATCCACTCGATCAGCGGCCACGGTTTCGACGGCCAATACGCGACCGGCTTCGCCCGCTATCAGGCCAGCAGTTCGCTCGGTTACGGCGCCAGCGCCAGCCTGCGCCATGTCGAAGGCAGCGACAGTTATTCGCTGCAAGGCTTCCTCGACCGGCGCAGCGACTGGGGCCTGACCCGCCTGCAGCTCGATCAGGCCGACGGCGGCCGCGGCATCGGCCGCAGCTGGCAGGCCAGCATCGACCAAGCGCTGCCGCTGCGCGAAGGCCGGCGCCTGTCGGTATCGCTGGGCTACGGCGAATTGAGCTATCCCGATCAAAGCCCGACGCGCACCGCCAGCGTGTCGCTGTACGGCGGCATCGAACTGGGCCAGCGCTGGTCGCTGGACGGCAACGCGCGCTGGACCCGCGGCGACGGCCCGTCGGCGCTGCGCGGCGTCGATCTGAATCTCGGCTTGAACTGGCGCATCGCCCCGGGCTGGGGCTTGAGCGCGTCGCTGTATCAGAGCCGCGGCTCGCAACGCTCGCCGTTCGCGCTGGACCCGCTGACGGTGGATTCGCCGTTCCAGTCGCTGCCGCGCGAACGCTCGGGCTTCCTGAGCCTGCGCTACGACTATCAGGCCGGCCGCCCGCTGGCGGTGATCGGCGGCGCGCCGGGCGCGGCGACCGGCGAGGTCGCCGGCTCGATCTTCCTCGACGACAACGGCGACGGCGTGCGCGCGGCTTCGGAGCTGGCCGCGGTCAACGTGACCGTGGTGCTGGACGGACGTTATTCGGTGCGCACCGACAGCAACGGCCAGTTCGCGTTCGCACGGGTGTCGGTCGGCTCGCACCGCTTGCAGGTGATCGCCGACAACCTGCCGCTGCCGTGGTCGGTGGCCGACGGCGCGCTGCCGGTGACGGTGGACGTGCGCGATACCCGCCGCATCGATATCGGCGCGACGCGGCCGCGCTGAGGCGCGGCTTCGCCTGCCGTCGTTGGCGGCGCCGGCCTAAGCGATCGCCACGCGCTCGGCCGCCTGCCGCGACGCCGCCGAATTCGACAACAACCGCGCGGCCAGATCGCGCGCGGCCACGCGCAGCTCCGGCACCGCGGTGATCTCCCACAACTGCGCGCGCAGCAGCGGCCCGATCGCATACAGGCCGCGCACCGCCACGCCCTTGTGATCGAGCACTTCGAACTGCGCCGAACTGCGCAGCCCCAGGCCGAGCGGATCGGCCGCGACCAGCCCCGACTCGCGCAGATGCGCGATCAACGGATGGGTGCTGCGTTCGACATCGGTATCCAGGCCGGTGGCGCGGATCAACACGTCGAAACGCTCGGTGTGCAGGCGCTGGCCGCCGCGTTCGCGGATCAGCGCCTCGACCGCGTCGTCGCCGCGCCGCGCGCGCAGCAGGCGGCCGGCGCGGATCTGCAGCTGCCCGCTTTCGCGCAGGGCCTGCAGTTCATCGTGCAACTGCGGCGCGATGCGATGGCGCGCGATCTCCCAGTACGAGCGCAGATGGCGCAGGAAGCTGGCGCGCTGCGGCGTGGGAATGCCCTGCCAGAACTTCTGCAGATGCGGGCGCAAGGCATCGACCAGACTGCGCCAGTCGGCGATCACCGGCGTCAGCGTGCGCAGCGCGCGCAGCAGTTCGCGCGGCGCATGGCGGTCGAGCGCGTGCAGCACCGCCGGCGGCAGGGCGATCGCGTCCGGCGGCTGTTCGCCGTGCGCGCGCGGCAACAGGCCGTGTCGCGACAGCGCGACGATCTGCCCGCGATGGCCGCGCCGTTGCAGGGTGACCACCACATCGGCCATGGTCAGGCCGGTGCCGACGATCAACAGCCGCGCATCGGGCGCGATCGCGTCGATGGCGCCGTCCTGCCACGGCCAGCCCAGGTAGCTGGGGTGGATCGCCAGGCGCGGGCCGACGCCGGGCAAGGGCTGCGGCGGCAGCGCGCCGAGCGCGAGCACGACGCGGTCGCTGACGAAATCGCTGCCGTCGGCCAGATGCACGCGAAAGCCCGCCGACGCGCGTTCGACCGCGATGGCTTCGTGACGGATCTGACTGAAACCGGCGGTGCTGCCGGCGACGGCGGTCTGCAATTGCGCGTGCAGGTACTCGCCGTAGAGCAGGCGCGGCAGGTAACTGCCGCGGGCGCGGTCGGTGAGGTTGAGCCAGTCGGCGAAACCGCCGGGGCGATCGGGCGTCGCGCCCAGATCGCTGGCGCGCACGTTGAGCAGATGCTCCGGCCGCGCCTCGCCGTAGGCCACGCCGCGGCCGTAACTTTCCGTCTGGCCGACCAGGCACAACTCCACGCCCGGCCCGGCCTGGCGTGCCAACTCGCTGGCCAGCGCACTGCCGCTGAACCCTGCTCCGACGATCGTGATGCGCATGACGCGGCTCCTGCGACGCGATGGGGAGCCCACGTTCTAGAGGATCGCGCCGCGGTGTGTGTAAAGCGCGGGTTACCGCTTCGTAAAGCGGCGCGAACGATGCGGAACTTCGTCATTACTAACGGGAATTACGAGTGTCGCGGAATTGAAAAATGATGCGCAGCGATCGGTGTCTCGATTCCCTCTCCCGCAGGCGGGAGAGGGAGTTGTATTGCGGATGCTTGCAAACAGGAGCCGAGCCTTTCGCGAGCGCTGCGCAACAGCCCTTACTTCGGCCCCGCCAACCGCTTCGCCGTCCCATACGGCCAATGCTTCAACGTCCCGTCCTTCACCCAATCCAGCTGCATGCGCACATACCCCTCGGCGGTGCGCGTGTGCTGGCGCTCGCCCTTGGCGTCCTTCTCGAATTCCAGGATGCCGTGATCGGCCTGCGGGAACACCACGCTGGTGATCGGCCGGCCGGCCTGGCCCAGCGCGATCAAACGCTTCTGGGTCTCCTGCGGCGGCGCCTCGACGTCGTCGCCGCCCAGCACCCACAGCTGCGGCGTCTTCAAGGTCCTGAGCACCGGCATCGGGTCGTAGTCCCAGCTGACTTCGTAATCGTACTTCGCCATCTCCGCCATCGATTCCTCGCGCGTGTGCAGCGCGATCATGCCGCTGTACTCGCCCTTGAGCGACTTCCACCACGGCTCGCCCTGATATTTCGCGCGCAGCGCGTCGAGCGCTTCCCAGCCGCGCTTGCCGTTGGTGGACGCGATCAGGCCGGTGACGTCGCTCACCTCGCGCGCCTTGCGCAAGGTCTGCGCATCGCCGAAGCCGGCCGCGCGCAGGTCCAGCACGACTTGATCGCGATCCTCGGCCAGCACGCTGTCGGCCAGGCCGAAACCGACGAACACGAACTGCGCCTGCGGCGTCTTGGTCGCCGCCAACGGCGCGACCCAGCCGCCCTGGCTGCCGCCGTGGAAGCCGATGCGGCCGATGCGCGGGCCGCCCAGGCGTTGCGCTTCGCGCAGCGCCGCGGAGGCGTCGTCGGACAGGTCGTGGAAATTCTGCGAGTACTTGCCGCTCGATCCGCCGGTTCCGCGTTTGTCGTAGACGAACACGCCCACGCCTTCGGCCGGGAACAGATGCTGCTGGTAATAGGTGTCGACGCCGGAGTAGTTCTCCGAGCCGTGCACCATCACGATCACCGGCACCGGGCCGGAACCCTGCGGCAGCACCAGCCGGCCGCGCAGAGTGACGCCCTTGCCTTCGAACTTGGTATCGGCGATGTCGAACTTGATCTTCTTGCCGGCGTGTCCTTGGTACTGGATGCGGCCTTCGTCGCAGGCGCCGAACGACACCTGCACGCCGTCGGGCCGATCGGTCCAGCCGCGCGTGCTGACCCAGGCGCCGTCCTTCGGCGTCAGCTTGCCGGTGCGGCCGTCGAGCAGGCGCCAGCGCAGCTGCTCGGGTTTGTCGATGGTGCCCACCGAGACCACGCTGTCGTCGTCGAGACGATAGGCGCCGGCGTGACAGCGCGCGTCGGGCGCTTGGGCGGCGGCGGCCGGTTCGGCGGCGACGGCGGCGGCGCTGGCCAGCAACGCGGTCAACAAGGCGGTGGTGCGCAAAACGAAGGTGTTCATCAGCGAAGCCGTGGAAGGAGGTCATGGCTTGTGATGCGCGCCGCGCCGCGGCGGTTGCATCCGCGCGCGGCGAAAATTCGGCAACTGTAGACACTTTCGTTTTATCCGCCGATGTGCTGCTGCGCCGCGGACACGGGCCCGGCATCGCATCGCCGGCACCTGCCGGAAGTCACTTTCTGCCGCGCAAGCATTGCCAGCGCCGCGGCCGCGCCGCAGCATGCCGGTCATGACCACGCTGCTGCGCAGGACCGTGCTGCAACCGATGAACCTGCCGGCCCTGCTGACCTGGCTGGCGGTCGCGCTGTCGCTGCGCTACGCCGGCGACCGCGACGCGCCGATCCTGTGGCTGTCGATGCTGACCTTCGCGGCGAGCTTCCTTGCCCACGATCTGCTGCCCGAGCGCCGCCGGTCCTGGCGCGCGGCGCTGTTCGCGCTGGAAACCGCGAGCGCGCTGACGGTGTGCTGGTTCGCCTCGCGCGGCGGCGCCGCGCCGGCGCTGCTGGTGGTGCTGATCGCGCACCTGACCACGGCGTATCCGCCGCGCGTGCTGATCGCGCTGGCGCTGGCGATCAACCTCGCCCTGTACCTGATCCTGCTCTACGGCGGCAGCCCCGCGCCGCTGGTGATCACGGTGATCTTCGCCGGCTTCGAATCCTTCGCCGCGCTGATCGCGCACTACGCGCGCAACGCCGAGCAGACCCGCGACCGCCTCGCCCTGGTCAACGCCGACCTGCTCGCCACCCGCGCCCTGCTCGCCGACAGCGCGCGCGACGCCGAGCGCCTGCGCATGGCGCGCGAGTTGCACGACGTGGCCGGGCATAAGCTCACCGCGATGATGTTGAACCTGCGCGCGCTGGCGGCCGAGCCCGACCTCGCCGAGCGCCGCGAAGTGCAGTTGGCGCAGCAACTGGCCGGCGAATTGCTCGGCGACATCCGCGGCGTGGTCCAGGCGTTGCGCGATGCGCGGGGTCTCGATCTGGCCACCGCCCTGCGCGCGCTGGCCGCGCCGATGCCCAAGCCGGCGCTGGATCTGAGCATCGACGACGACATCCATCTGACCGATCCGGCGCTGGCCGAAACCTTGCTGCGCGTGGTCCAGGAAGCGCTGACCAACAGCGCGCGCCATGCCGAGGCCGAGCGCGTGGTCGTCGATATCCGTCGCGACGGCGCGACGTTGCGGATGCGGATCGAAGACGACGGCCAGGCGCGCGGCCCGCTGCGCGAAGGCAACGGCCTGGCCGGGATGCGCGAACGCATCGACGCCGCCGGCGGTACCCTGGCGCTTTCCCGCAACCGACAAGGCGCGATGCGCATCGACGCGAGCTTTCCCCTGAATCCCGCGAGGCCGGCATGAGCGCGCCGCCCAAGGCACCGCTGCGACTGGCCCTGGCCGACGATCAGATGCTGGTGCGCGCCGGCCTGCGCGCCCTGCTCGAACGCCTGGGCCTGCACATCGTCTTCGAAGCCGACGACGGCCAGGCCTTGCTCGATGGCCTGGCGCAAAGCCCGGTCGATGTGGTGCTCAGCGATATCCGCATGCCCGGCCTGGACGGCATCGACGCGTTGACGAAATTGCGCGAGCGCGGCGACCGCACGCCGGTGCTGCTGCTGACCACCTTCGACGACAGCGATCTGCTGCTGCGCGCGGCCGAGGCCGGCGCGCAGGGCTTCCTGCTCAAGGACGCGGCGCCGGAAGACCTGCGCGAAGCGATCGTGCGCGTCGCCGCCGGCGAAACCCTGTTGCAGCCAGTCAGCACCGGGCCGGTGCGCGCGCGCTACCGCTATCACGCCGACGACGCGCCGCGCGCGCTGTTCACCGAACGCGAGGTCTCGGTGCTGCGGCTGATGGCCGGCGGTTATTCGAACAAGGAAATCGCGCGGGCGATGTTCCTGGCCGAGGGCACGGTCAAGAACTATGTCTCGGTGATCCTGGAAAAGCTCGATACCCGCGATCGCACCCGGGCGGTACTCAAGGCGATTACCTTGCGGGTCATCTGAGGCCACCGCAGGGGTTGCTCCGCGAGCCCCGTCCTGCCTGGGTTTGCACCTCTCCGGCGCCGGTCGCGCCGACTTTTTTCGCAGGACATGTCACGGGTCGCAGGCCTGGATCGTCGAACAGGGTATAGACACATCACCCCCTGAGAGGACGCCCCCATGAGCGACACCGCCCCGGTCAAGTACGAACGCGAACTCCCCCAGCTGCTGACCCAGCTGGGCGGCGTGGAATCGGCGATCAAGAACCTGGCCGACGAAGAAAAACTGCCGCCGGCGATCTATCACCTGATCAAGCTGCGCGCCTCGCAGATCAACGGCTGCGCGTATTGCGTGAAGATGCACACGCGCGAAGCGCGCAGCGACGGCGAAACCAACGACCGCCTGGACCGGCTGGTGGTGTGGCGCCACGCCGGCGACTTCAGCGCCGCCGAACGCGCCGCGCTGGCCTGGACCGAAGCGCTGACCACGCTCGACGCCGCCACCGACTACGCGCCGCTGCGCGCCGAACTGCGCGCGCATTACGAAGAGCGGCAGATCGCGACGATGACCGCGGCGATCGCGATGATCAATCTGTGGAACCGGCTGCAGGTGTCCAAGCACTGAGTCGCGCGTATATGGCGGCGTGCGTGTCGCCGTCGCTGCCGGAACACTGCTTCACCGCAACATTTCGGCGACCGGAAGCGCTGCGCGTCCGGCTATCATCTGCGTCGCCTTTTTTGAACCCCTTGCACTTACATCGCCATGACCGCCGCCGAAGACAACCGCTTGTTCGCCCAGACCGCGCCGATGCTGACCGGCCTGGCCTATCGCATTCTCGGCTCGCGCGCCGACGCCGAAGACGCGGTGCAGGACACGTTCCTGAAATGGCAGGCCGCCGATCGCGCCAGCATCGACAACCCGGGCGCGTGGCTGACCACCGCGTGCACGCGCCGTTGCATCGACCTGCTGCGCTCGGCCCATCGCACCCGCGTGGATTACGTCGGCGACTGGTTGCCCGAGCCCATCCACGCCGAAACCGCCGGCCAACCGGAGGAACAACTGTCGCTGGCCTCCTCGCTATCGACCGCCTTCCTGTTGTTGCTGGAGCGGCTGACGCCGAAGGAGCGCGCGGCGTACCTGCTGCATGAAATCTTCGACCAGCCGTATGCCGACGTGGCGCGCATCCTCGACATGGAGGAAGCCGCCTGCCGCAAACTGGTGCAGCGCGCGCGCAGCAATGTCGAGCAGGCCAAGGTGCGTCACGTCACCCCGGCCGAACAGCAGGACCGCCTGCTGACCGCATTCGAGACCGCGCTGGTCGAAGGCCGCACCGCGCCCTTGGCGGCGTTGCTGTCGGAACAGATCGCCCTGCACGCCGACGGCGGCGGCAAGGTCAGCGCGGTGGCGCGCGCGCTGCATGGGCGCGACGCGGTGCTGGGCTTCATCGAATCGGTGCTGCATCCGGCCTGCCGCGAGGATCGCTGGGTGTTCGTCGATCTCAACGGCTCGCGCGGCGTGATCCTGGAACGCGAGGGCCGCATCGAGGCGGCGATGAGCTTTGGCTACGATGAGGACGATCAATTGCGCGATATTTACATCATGCGCAACCCGGACAAGCTGGCTCGGTTGGAGGCGGTGAAGATTCGTTGAGGGCGCGCGCCGCGGCCCCCAGGCTGTTCCCCCCTTTGAAAAAGGGGGGGTAGGGGGGATTTGCTTTTCACCGCGCACGAAGCAAATCCCCCGCGCGAGCCACATCCCCTCGACTTCGTGCCGACGCAACGCGCAGCCCCCTTTTTCAAAGGGGGCAAATTGACGCGCCGCAAAGCTGTTCCCCCCTTTGAAAAAGGGGGGTTAGGGGGATTTGCTTTTCACCGCGCAACACGCAAATCCCCCGCGCGAGCCACATCTCCCCGACTTCGTACCGACGCAGCGCGCAGCCCCCTTTTTCAAAGGGGGCAAATTGACGCGCCGCAAAGCTGTTCCCCCCTTTGAAAAAGGGGGTTAGGGGGGGATTTGCTTTTCACCGCGCACGAAGCAAATCCCCCGCGCGAGCCACATCCCCTCGACTTCGTACCGACGCAGCGCGCAGCCCCCTTTTTCAAAGGGGGCAGATTGACGCGCCGCAAAGCTGTTCCCTCCTTTGAAAAAGGGGGGTTAGGGGGGATTTGCTTTTCACCGCGCAACACGCAAATCCCCCGCGCGAGCCGCATCCCCGACATCGTACCAACGCAGCGCGCACCCCTCTTTTTCAAAGAAGGCCACAGACGCTACCGCTCCAACCCCTGCGCCCCCACCGAACGCAGATACCCATCCAACCCGCGCTCACGACTGTCGGCGAACGTCTCCCCGGTCACCACATGCGCGACGATCCGGTCCGGCCGGAAGCTGCGGTAATCCTCACGCAGCCGGCACCACGCCCCCAAGGTCCAGCTGCCGCCCCAGAACGACAAACACAGCGGCTCGATCTCGCGCTCACTCGCGCGCGCTTCGCCGTCGCGATAGGTCAACTTCAGCAGTTGCCGCCCTTGAACCGCGCCGTACAGCACGTCGATCAGCCCGCTGGCCTCGATGCGATTTTCCAGTTCCGGCGCGAAAATACGCGTGCGTGCGCTGCGATCGCGCAATTCCGGCGGCAGCACCGCCTCGATCTTCAACAGCGCCGCGGTGGCGCTGCGCCCCAGGCGCTCGCCGCCGAAGGCGCGCACGAAACGGCTGCCGACCACCAGGGCTTCGAGCTCGTCGGGATTGAACATCAGCGGCGGGATGTCCGCGCCCTTGCGCAGCAGATAACCGACCCCGGCCTCGCCCTCGATCGGCACGCCGGAACGCTGCAGGTCGGCGACATCGCGGTAGACCGTGCGCAGCGACACTTCCAGCGTCTGCGCCAGCTGCTGGGCGGTGATCGCTTGGCGGCGGCCGCGCAGGGCATGGATCAGCAGGAACAGTCGGTCGGCGCGGCGCATGCGGCATGATCCCGCGCCGCGCCCTCGCGCTCAAGCGCGCGCGGGCCGGCGCGCGATGGCCGCCACAGGTCGCGGCGGGCCCGGCCCGCCGTTATCACGCCCGCAGCTCCGAACGCGCCGTCGGCGACAGCCGCAAGCGCTGCGGCGCCTGCTTGAGCTCGCCCAGCAAGGCCTCGGCCAATGCCGCGCGCCAGCGCGGATCGGTGTCCAGCCGCGCCGCGTGTTCGCGCTGCGCCGCTTCGTCGGGATAACGCACGAACCACACCAGCAGGTGTTCGCCCTCGCGCACCGGCAGGCGCGGGTAGCCGTTCGGCGAGGCGTCATCGACGTAGGTCGCCAGCCACTGCGCGCCGCCTTCGCCGAGCAAGGGCGCGAACTCGCGTTCGAAGCGCGCCAGGAATCCGTCCTGCGCCGGCGCGTTCAAGGCGCACAGGCCGGCGATCACCACCTCGGCCGACTGTTCGCGGCTGCCGACCGCCGCGCGCGCGCGCGCGGCCGGCGCGAAGCCCGAGCCCGGCCGCGCCGGCTTGAGCATCAGCACGTCGTCGTTGTCGAGCAAGGTGGCGTTGGCCGCGTCGCGATGGGGTAGCCAGGTCGGGCCGGAATAGAAGGCGTCGAGCGAGGCCGCACGCAGGGCGTGATTGGGAAAGCCGCGCATCCAGGTGTAGCGGTCGGCATCGTCGAGATCGCGAAAGTGACCGATCACGTGCATGCCCACCGCTTCCTGCGATTCGATGAATTCGCGTTCGAACAGGTCGATCAAGTCGTCGCGGCGCCCGGGATTCATGCGGTATTGGCGCAGTTCGATCGTCGCGTCCTCGTGCAGCAGGCGGCCGTGCTCGTCGCTGCGGTGCATCCACATATGCCAGTTGGTTTCCCAGGTGCGGCCGCCGTCGGCGGAGAATTCCTGGTGCCAGTGCGCGGTGTTGGCGCTGATGTCGCTCCAGATGAAACGCGCCTGCACCGGCCGGCCTTCGTGTTCGAGTTCGCCATTGAAGCGGCCCACGCCCTGCTCGAAAACCCCGACCACCGGCGGCTCCAGCACGCCGTCGTGGCTGCCGGCCCACCAGATGCTCCAGTGGCGATGTTCCAGATTGAACAGGCGCAAGGTCATGCCCTGGAAGGTGTCGGCCATGCCGGGCCGATGCCAGTCGCTCAGAAAAGCATCGACGTTGCCCAGCCCGCCGAGCACCGGCTCGCAGGTCTGCCGGGCGTGGAAGATTTCCCAGTCGTCGCTGCCGCTCAGGCGCTGGCGCAGGCGTTCGTTGTGCACTTGCCAGCGGCCGTGCAGGAAGTCGAAGTCGTGGCGGCCGTCGGCGGCCGCGGAGTGGGTGTTCATGGGCGTCACCGGTGCGTTCATGGCAGACGGGTCATGTGCATGACCCAGTTGGTTTCCCAGCTCTTGCCGCCGTCGGGCGACAGCGCCTGCTCCCAGCGCACGCTGTCGGCGCGGATGTCGGTCCACAGCGCGCGCGAGGGCAGCATCGCGCCTTCATGCAGTTCCTGGCCTTCGAACACGCCCACGCCGTCGCGGAAGCCGCCGATCAGCGGCGCTTCGAGCACGCCGTCGCGGTCGCTGGCCCAGTACACGTGCCATTGCTTGCTCTGCGGCCGGTACAGGCGCAGGGCGAAGCCTTCGATGCCGCCGTTCCAGTCGGTGAGGTAGCGATCGACGCTGCCCAGGCCGGCCAGCACGGGGTGGCATTCGTCGGTGGCGTCGAATTCGATCCAGTCGCGGCTGCCGGCCAAGCGCTTGGCCAGACGGCGGTTCTTGACCTGCCAGCGGCCGTGATAGAAGTCGAAATCGTGGCGGCCGTCGGCCGCGGCTACGACAGCTTCGGGCGCGGACGCCTTGAGCGCGGCGCGAGGCGGCGCAGGTTCCGCCGGCAGCGCGCCGGCCAGCGCCGCCAGTGGCGCGGCGGCGCCCAGGCGCAGCATCGTGCGCCGTTGCTTGTCCACGTCCGTGGTATCCAATGCCCGCTCCCCTCACCGTGCCGATCGCACACCGGCACGATGGGCCCGGGCTGCTGCCAGCCTGCTGTCAGCAGGGCGGTGGCGCGGGGCGAAAGCGCAATCGCGGGATAACCGGGGTTGGCGCGCCCTCAGCCCGCGGGCGCGAGCGGGAACTGCACCCGTACCTCGAAGCCGCGGCCGGGGCCGCGCGGATCGTCGCTCGCGCGTTCCAGGCCCGGGCCGCATTCGATGCGGGCGCCGTGGGTCTGGGCGATGCGCGCGACCAGCGACAGGCCGATGCCGCTGCCGCCGTCGGGGCTGCCCGGCGCGCGATAGAAACGGTCGAAGATGCGGTCGCAATCCTCCGGCGAGACGCCGCAGCCGCTGTCGGCGACGCTGAGCACCACCGCGCCGCTGCTGTGCACCGCGCAGGTCACCGCGACCTGGCCCTCGGCGCCGGCATGGCGCACCGCGTTGTCGATCAGATTGCGCAGCAGGATGCCGAGCTGATCGACATCGCCCAGCAGGCGCGCGGGCTCGGCGCGCAGGCTGATGCGCTGGCGGCGCTCGCGCGCGAGGGTTTCGAAATCGCGGATCACCAGCACGATCAGGTCCGACAGATCCAGCGGCTTGAGCCGCACCGACTCCTCGCCCGCATCCAGCCGCGCCAGATCCAGCAACTGCTCGGACAAACGCGCGCTGCGCTGCACGCCGGCGTTGAGGCGCACCAGCGCGGCGTTCTTCTCTTCCAGGGTGGTCGCGCGCAAGGCCAGTTCGGCGTGCGTGCTCAACACCGCCAGCGGCGTGCGCAGTTCGTGCGCGGCGTCGGAGATGAAGCGGCGCTCGTGCTGGACCGCGGCATCGACGCGTTCGAGCTGATTGTTGAAGGCGTCCACCAGCGGCCGGAATTCCGACGGCAGCGCCTGGGTCGGCAGCGGCGTGAGATCCAGCGGCGGGCGTTGCTGCAGGATTTCGCGTAGGGCCGTGATCGGACGCAGCGAACGGCCGATGACCTTCCACGTCGCCAGGCCGAACAACACCAGGATCAGGCCGGCCGCGAGCAGACTGCCGGCGATCCAGCCCTGCAGCTCCTGGATCGCCATCTGCTTGCTGCGCCCGACCTGCACGATCAGGCCGCGGCGGTGATCGGTGAGCGTGTACACCTGCCACGGCTCGCCGCCGATGAGGCGGCGGGCGAAACCGTCCTTGAACGTGGGATTGAGCGGCTGCAGCGGCGCGGCCGCGGAATACACCACGTTGCGGCCCTGCGCCCAGACCTGGAAGCTCATCTTGCGATCGGCCGCGACCGGCTCGGTGATGCGCTTGGGATCGCGCGAAGGCAGCCGCTCCAGGCCTTCGGGCATCGACGCCAGCACTTGCTCGGCGATCTCGCGCAGCGAGTTGTCGAGCATGCCGGAGTGTTCGCGGCTGAGTTGCCAGACCTGGCACGCCAGCCATACGAACCACGCCAGCAGCACGGTCTTGATCAGCACCCAGGTCAGCTTCCAGCGCAGCGAGCGGCCGCCGGCGAAGGATTCGCGCCGGCCGCAGCGCTCCTGCCATTCGCGCCGGCGCTGTTCGTGATCGTGCCAGCGCTGGCGGCGTTCGTCGTGATCGCGGCCGTGGCGGCCGCCGCCGGCTTCGTCCTGCGCGGCGTGCGGCGGCGAGGCGTCGTTGCGGCCGTCGATGCTGCTCATGCCGGACCGCCGCCGATGCGGTAGCCGTAGCCGTGCACGGTCACGATCAGTTGCTCGCCGAGCTTGCGCCGCAGCTGATGCACGTATACCGCGATGGTGTTGCTTTCGATGGTGCCGGAGCTGCCGTACACCGCTTCTTCGAGCTGCTCGCGGGTGACCGCGCGGCCCTGGCGTTCGAGCAGCAGCATCAGGGTGCGGAATTCGTGGCCGCTGAGCGCGACCGGCTCGCCGTCGCGGGTGACCAGGCGCCGCGCCGGGTCCAGCACCACCGTGCCGCAGCTCAGCACCGGCGAAACCCGGCCCTGGCTGCGTCGCATCACCGCGCGCAAACGCGCGCACAGTTCGTCGAACTGGAAGGGTTTGACGATGTAGTCGTCGGCGCCGGCATCCAGGCCGGCGATGCGTTCGCTGAGCTTGTCGCGCGCGGTCACGATCAGCACCGGGGTGGCGTCGTAGCGGTTGCGCAAGGTGCTGAGCACGCCCAGGCCCGAGCCGCCGGGCAGGCCGACATCGAGCACGACCGCGTCGAAGTCGTGATCGACCAGCGCGGTCTTGGCCTGCGGCGCGTCGCCGACCCATTCCACGCGCCAGCCGTCGTCGGTCAGTCCCGCGCGCACGGCCTCGGCCAGCATCGCGTCGTCTTCCACCAGCAGGATTTTCATGCCTCGTCTTGCGTCATTTGGCCGCATCGCCAGGACTCAGGCTGCGCCGGCACGATTAAAAACTTCTTAAAAGCCGGCGCGCACGATCCACTCTGACTTCCCGTGGTGCCCCGCCATGTCCGCTGCCCGCATTTCGTTGCAGACACCGTTGGCGAGGATGCTACGCCCGTCGCGGCCGCCACGGCGCGCGGCGGTTCAGGCAATGGCCGCCCCCGGCCGCGATGTCCCCTCCGTCCCCCTAAACCGGAACCCCGCGATGAAACCCCAGCTTGCCGCGACCCCAACCGCTCCCGCCGAGCACGGATCCGTCGTCCTGACCGTGCGCCCGGTGCTGCCCGCCGATGCGCCCACCTTGATCGCGCTGTGCGATGAGCACGCCGACAGCCGCGCGCTGGAGCGCCGTCCCTACGGCCCGCCGCGCACCGATGCGCTGGAGTTGATGGAAGTCCTGTTCGAGCCGCCGTTCGGCGCCTGGGCGTGGCTGGCCGAGGTCGATGGCGAGGTGATCGGCTACGCCAGCGCGACCGCCGGGTTTTCGATGCTGGAGCGCGCGTATTGCCTGCAGCTGGACGATCCCTACGTGCGCTCGGCCTGGCGCGGGCGTGGCGTGGAGACCGAGTTGCTGCGGCATGCGCTGGACGCGGCGCAGCGTTTCGGCTGTTTGAATCTGCAATGCCAGTCGCCGGCCTGGAGCGAAGCTGCGCGCGAGCTGGATGCGCCGCTGCGGGCGGTGCGGGTGGAGGCGGTCAAGTATGTGGTGCGGACGGAGAGTGAGGTGGTGGTTGGGTGATGTTGGGGCGCGCGATGGAGTGGGAAGGTGGGGTTGGATTTTTTGCGGGATGCGCCGTGTAGGCCGTACTCCTCACTTCGCGCTTCGTGTCCTCACTTCGCAGTCCGCAGTCCGCAGTCCGCACTTTGTATTTCGCACTTCGCACTTCGCACTTCGCACTTCGTATTTCGTATTTCGCACTCCACGCTATTCACTCAGCACTACGCATTCTTACCTACCGTCATTCCCGCGAACGCGGGAATCCAGGGCCTTTCGTGCGAGAACGCTTGAAGTCACTGGATTCCCGCGTTCGCGGGAATGACGGACTGAAAGGATGACGCTGAAGCCTCTGGATTCCCGCCTTCGCGGGAATGACGGTCTGGAAGGATGGCGCTGAAGGCTCTGGATGTTCGGCTTCGCCGAAGTAGAGCAGAGCCCGCCTTCGCGGGAATGACGTTCTGAGGGATGACGTTAAAGGCGACGGCGAAAAAGTCTCGCGGTGCATCCCCTCACCGCCCCTCCAACACCTCATCCTCAACCCCACCATCGAACAGATCCGACTGCGCGATCGCCTCATCCTCTTCGACAAAACCCGACACACCCACACCGACCAGCCGGTACAAGGTCGATGCCGGCAACTCCACTCGCGCGCGCAGGCCGCAGGCCAGGTCGGCCAGTTCGGTTTCGCTCGTCGGCGGATGCGGCGGGGTCAGGCTGCGGGTGAGAATGCGGAAATCCGAGGTCTTGAGCTTGAGCACCACGGTGCGCGCGATGCGCCCGGGATTGCGCTGCAGTTCGCGCTGATAACCGGCCCAGGTCTTGGCCGCCAGTGCGCGCAGGTCGGCTTCGACCTCGCTCAGCGGCAGGTCGCGTTCGAAGGTGTCTTCGGAGGAAATCTGCAAGGTCGGCCGCGACGGCTCGACCGGGTGGTCGTCGATGCCGTAGGCCAGTTCGTGCAGGCGCCGGCCCCAGCGGCCGAAACGCTGCTCCAGCGCCAACGCGCCCAGCGCGCGCAGATCGGTGACGCGCTGCACGCCCAGTTCGGCCAGCTTGGCTTCCATCACCTTGCCCACGCCGGGCAGGCGCCCGACCGGCAGCGGCGCCAGAAACGCCTCGACCTGATGCGGCTTGACCACGAACAGGCCGTCGGGCTTGTTCCAGTCCGATGCGATCTTGGCCACGAATTTGTTCGGCGCCACCCCGGCCGACGCGGTCAGCCGGGTTTCCTCGCGGATCGCGTCGCGGATGGCTTCGGCGGTCGCGGTCGCCGAAGGCAGGCCGGTCTTGGTCGCGGTGACGTCCAGATAGGCTTCGTCCAGCGACAGCGGTTCGATCAGGTCGGTGTGGCGGGCGAAGATTTCGCGCACCTGCCGCGACACCGCCTTGTAGCGCACGAAATCCGGCGGCACGAACACCGCCTGCGGGCACAGGCGCTCGGCGCGCACCGCCGGCATCGCCGAGCGCACGCCGAACTTGCGCGCCTCGTAACTGGCCGCGCACACCACCGAGCGCGAGCCGCGCCAGGCCACCACCACCGGTTGCCCGCGCAGCGCCGGATCGTCGCGCTGTTCGACCGACGCGTAGAACGCGTCCATATCGACATGCAGGATCTTGCGGCTGGAAACCGGCTCGGACACGCGGCGCACGCCAACGGGAGGTGGCCGAATGGTAGCGCTGTTGCGCGCGCAGGCTGCGACCGCGCTTGTGCGCGAACCGGCGGCAATGCGGCGCGCGGCGGCGCCGGGGCGCGCCGCGCGTTTCGATCGGCGCGCCCGCAGCGGCGGCCTCAGGCCGGATAGATCGGCACCAGCACGCCGACGTTGTTGAATCCGGCGCCGTACAAACCATCGCCGTTGTCCAGGATCGGCGGATTGCCCAGCGCCTGCGCCAGCGCGGCATAGGCGGCGCCCACGTTGTCCTGCCACACCCCGACTTGACCCACGATGCACAGGTTCTGCTGGAACCCGACCAACAGCGCGGTCACCGTGGGCACGTCGGCGGCGCTGAAGACATTGCCGGCGCCATCGACGATGACCAGATGGATGCCGATCGCCTGCGCGCCGTTGTTGCTGGCGCCGATCACGCCGATGCAGGAGGTGAAGTTGGTGAACTTCACCGTGGGCTGTATCTGCTGCCCCTGAAGCGGCGGCACCGCATTGGCGGAGCCGTACTGGCATTCGGCGATCGCCAGCGGCTGGTTGGTGTAATTGATCTGATACGGCATCGGCGTCTCCCGGTCGCGGCGGTGCGCCGCGTGTTGGTCGGTTGTAGCGCGGCGCGAACGGGCGCGACATGCGGACGCGATCCGCAGACGGCCGGCGCAATCCGGCGGCGGCCGCGCGGAACGGGCGATCGATATCGCAGCGCGGCGCGGCGATCGCGCACGCCGACCGCCGTCGCGAACCCAAACACCGATGCGTTCGCGCCATTCACGTTCCGCGCAACGCCGCGTTCTGCCGGGCATGACTTCCGAACTTCGTCTGCAGCCCCCCGCCGCCTCCGCCATCGCCGCGCATCCGTGCTTCACCGGACTGCCGCCGCCGGACACGGACGACTTCGACTCGCTGTGCCGGTTCTGCGAAGACCATCGCGTGGCCGTGCTGGCCTCGCTGCCCTGGGTCGCGGCCGAGGTCGCCGGCCTGAGCGGATTCGACGCGATGCTGCGGCTGGTGCTGCGCCACGGCGGGCGCCGGCTGTATCTGCCGCGCGGCCGCGTCGCTTGCTCGGACCGGCTCGAAGTGCCGCTGGACCCGGCCACCCACCGGCGCCTGCTCGACCGCGCCAGCGCCGCCGGCACCATCGAGATCCCCTCGGCCTGGGGCGTGTTCGTCGGCCTGCGCCGGGTCGCCATCCGCGCGGCGGTACGCGCCGGGCGCAGCCAGCGCGAGGTCGCGCAGGCTTTCGGCGTGACCGAGCGGCATCTGCGCCGCGAGGCCGATTCGATCCATCTGAGCGAACGCGCGCGGGCGTCGGACAACTGAGCAAACCCGCGCGCCGCCCGGGCTCCGGCCCCGCCCTGCCCCCTCGCCGAACCCCGATCCAGCGCGCAAAAACTGAATGCGCAGGCGCCGGCGGTCTGCGTCCGGTCACCCGCATCGGCGACAATGGCGCCCCTCGCCGCCACTGCCCCGAGCCCATGTCCTCCGTCCTGAGCCCCAGCAACACCTCCATCTCCCTGACCCGCTACCTGATCGAGGAACAACGCGCCGGGCGCATCAATCCCGACCTGCGCCTGCTGATCGAAGTCGTCGCCCGTGCCTGCAAGACGATCTCCATCGCGGTCGGCAAGGGCGCCCTGGGCGGTGTGCTCGGCGATGCCGGCACGCCCGGCGCGGCCAGCATGAACATCCAGGGCGAGGCGCAGAAGAAGCTCGACGTGCTCAGCAACGAGATCCTGCTGGAAGCCAACGCCTGGGGCGGCCACCTCGCCGGCCTGGCCTCGGAGGAAATGGACACCTCGCATCCGATCCCCGACGTCTACCCGCGCGGCAACTACCTGCTGCTGTTCGATCCCCTCGACGGCTCGTCCAACATCGACGTCAACATCTCGGTCGGCACCATCTTCTCGGTGCTGCGCGCGCCCGAAGGCGTGACCCAGGCGCAGGACCAGGACTTCCTGCAGCCCGGCACCGAGCAGGTCTGCGCCGGCTACACCACCTACGGCCCCAGCACCATGCTGGTGCTGACCATCGGCAACGGCACCCACGCGTTCACGCTCGACCGCGAAGTCGGCAGCTTCGTGCTGACCACGCGCGGCATGCAGATCCCGGACGACACGAAGGAATTCGCGGTCAACATGTCCAACCAGCGCCATTGGCAGCCGCCGATGCAAGCCTACGTGACCGATCTGCTGGCCGGCAAGGAAGGCCCGCGCGGCAAGGACTTCAACATGCGCTGGGTGGCCTCGATGGTCGCCGACGTGCACCGCATCCTGACCCGCGGCGGCATCTTCAGCTATCCGCTCGACGCCAAGTGCGCGGCGCAGGGCGGCAAGCTGCGGCTGATGTACGAAGCCAACCCGATGAGTTTCCTGGTGGAACAGGCCGGCGGCGCCGCCAGCACCGGCCGCCAGCGCCTGCTGGAAGTGCAGCCCACCGGCCTGCACATGCGCGTGCCGGTGTTCCTGGGCAGCAAGGCCGAGGTCGAGACCGCGGTGCGCTATCACCACGAGTTCGACGCCGAACAGGCGTGATGCACGGGCGGCGGGACCGGACCGGTTCCGCCGCCGTTTTCCCGCCGACCTGCGACGCGGTTCGCGCGGCGTGAGCGTGCGTGGGTGATGTCCGCGACCGGCGCGACGTAAATATCCGGCACGGTTCCAGCGATGAGGACGGCGCGGGCATGGGCTCTTCAGCGCTGTGCATGGCTGCGTGCCTGGTGCGAGGCGATGAAGGTGTCGTCGAAACATGTGCTTGCGCGCGTCCCGGCTTCGCCAACATTCTTCGCCGTATGCGGTGTGTCGCCGCGGTTAGATCGAAACAATTCCGTGGCCCGTTTCTTGCACCCCGCCAAGCCGCCCGTATAAACGCAGCAAGCCCGGCCTACCGGCCGTCGGTGACCGCCTTTCGCCGGACTCTGCGTTGGAGTAATTACTTGCGGTAATTGCAGGCGCCTTGCGCCGGCGGGGAATACAGCTATGGCCAACGGCATCCGTGGCGACTTGGGGAGTCGCTCCGCAACGCATCCTGCGTCCGCGCGGGTGGTTGCCGCGCGCGGCGACGGCGCGCGCGAACTCATCTACCTCAGCCCCGGCGGCGCCGGACGCATGCATGCGCTCGCCCCGCTGCAGAACCTGGGCTGGACGTTGCGCCGCGCGCCCGACGCGCGCGCCGCGCTGCGGCAGCTGCAGTCCAGCCCGCGCCTGCCGCATGCGGTGCTGATCGATCTGCGCGAAGGCTTCGACGCGCGCGACCTGGAAGAGCTCGGCCCCGCCCTGGCCGCGCAGAACGCCGGCTGGATCGCCGGCGTCGCCTCGGCCCAGCTCGACGACGAACCCGCGCGCCGGCTGATCCGCGACTACTGCTACGACTACGTCACCCTGCCCTGCCCGGAAGCGGTGCTGCACACGGTGATCGGCCACGCTTACGGCATGGCCGCGCTGGCCTGCGGCGCCGGCAGCGCCGACGTGCTGTGCAGCGGCGGCGTGGACGGCATGATCGGCGAAAGCGAAGCCATCCGCGCGCTGTGCCGCGGCCTGCACAAGGCCGCCTCCACCGACGCGCCGGTGTTCATCGCCGGCGAGACCGGCACCGGCAAGGAACTGGCGGCGATGGCCGTGCACCGCCAGTCGCATCGCAGCCGCAATCCGTTCATCGCCATCAACTGCGGCGCGATCCCGCACAACCTGGTGCAGTCGGAATTGTTCGGCTACGAGCGCGGCGCCTTCACCGGCGCGCAGCAACGCAAGCTCGGCCGGATCGAGATGGCCAACGGCGGCACCTTGTTCCTGGACGAAATCGGCGACCTGCCGATGGAGAGCCAGGCCTCGCTGCTGCGGTTCCTGCAGCAAGGCTCGATCGAACGCCTGGGCGGACACGAACAGATCCCGGTCGACGTGCGCATCGTTTCGGCGACCCATCACGATCTGGATCAGGCCATCGCCGACGGCCGCTTCCGCGCCGACCTGTTCCACCGCCTGTGCGTGCTGCGCCTGCAACAGCCGCCGCTGCGCGAACGCGGCGGCGACATCGACCTGATCGCCGATCACGCGCTGCAACGCTATTCGCAGGAAACCTCGCGCGGCATCAAGGGTTTCTCGCCGTGCGCGCGCCAGGCCATGCACCGCCATCCGTGGCCGGGCAACGTGCGCGAACTCATCAACCGCGTGCGCCAGGCCGTGGTCATGGCCGAAGGCCGCTACATCACCGCCGCCGACCTGCACATCGACGATGCCGCCGACGGCGTGCCGATGACCCTGGAAGAAGCCCGCGATCTGGCCACGCGCGAAGCCATCGAACGCGCCCTGCACCGCAACCGCCGGCGCCTGGGCGAATCGGCGCGCGAGCTGGGTGTGTCGCGGGTGACCTTGTATCGGTTGATGCAGCGGCTGGGCATGCGCGGCGGCGAAGAAGAGATCGACGACGACGCCGTCCGCACGGCTTAAGCCGTCGCCCGGTCGGCCGGTTCGTCCGCGCCATTCGTCGTCGCCGGTTCGATCCGGTGCACGACCACTTCGATCGCATCGATGCCCGGGGTCGAAGCCTGCGTGCTCCACAGCGCCAGCTCATCGATGATCAGGCCATTGAGGCTCCAGCCCAGGCCAGTGCGCTGGGCCAGGGCGATCGCCGCCACCACGCTGTCGGACCACGACGAAGTCGCGTGCTCGCTGCGCGCCTGGATCTTGTAGCCGCCCTTTTCGTACGGCGCCAGCGTCAACGCCGACACCTCGACCTGGGCGCGGCGGAAATGTTTGGCCGCGAGCTTGCGTGCCGCGGGTTCAGTCTTGGTCGAAACCAACAGACGCCAATGCAGATTCATGACCGGGCCCACGCTGCCGATGCAGGAACGAACCAGTGATTCATCGGCGGTACTTCTCGATAGCGCGATCGTGGGTGGCGCGATTCTGGCGCCGCGGCGATGCGCCGCGCAATCGCAATTGAAATCGCTGCAAGCGCGCGTCACATAAAAAACGGGGCGGAGATCAGGCCTCCGCCCCGGCGTGGGGCGTCGTGCGACGCCGTTGCGCTGAAAGCTTGAATCGCCGGACGGCTCAGAAGGATTTCGAACCGCGCATCGAAAACACGAAATTCGGCGCATCCGGAGTGAGACCGGCGGCCAGTTGGCCGTTGATGGTCCAGCCCGAGGGCAGCACGTAGCTCGCGCCGATGTTGAGGGTGGTCGAGTTGCTGGAACTGCCCGGCACGCGGCGCTTGCTGCCGCCCGGTGCGGTGATATGGGTGGCGCCGGTTACCGAGGTGGCGACCGAGAAGCTCACCGCCGAGCGATCGTTGAGCGCGATGGCCAGACCGCCGCTGAGCTGGATCGCATTGCCCAGTTCCACCCGCGCCGGCGAAACCTGCTCGGCCACCGGCGAGATGTCGTCGAAGTTCGTCGGCTGGTTGTAGGTGTAGCCGATGTTGCCGAACAGGATCACCGGGTCGTAGGTGCGCAGCGCCGAGACGTTGACCGTCGCCGCCCACACGCCCGAGCCGGTCGGCAGGTTCTCGGGGATGTTGAGGTTGTTGTTGTCGCCGTCGGGCTGGATCAGCTTCAGGCCGAACGGGTCGCGCCCGGTCGGCGCGCGCACGCGCAGGCTGGTGACGATGTCGGGCCAGCGCTGCGATTCCTTCACCCATTGGTAGTACGCCGCGACGCTGGCGTCGCCCACGCCCTGCGAACGCATGCGCACTTCGCTGACCACGCTGGAGGCGCCGCCGGCGCCGCCGCTGACGAAGCGCGAGTCGCGGTACACGTACGGCAGGCTGGCTTCGACGCTGATGCGGTCGGTGAGGCCGTAGCGGCCGCTGAGTTCGAAGGTGGCGACGCTGGCCTTGGTCTGATCGAGGTTGATGCTGCCCAGGAAGATCGCGTCCAGGGCGAGAAAGCCGCTGAGCGCGAGTTGGCGGCGGTCGTAGTAGCTGTAGCTCAGGCCGGTATCGAGGGTGAACTTGCGCTCGAACAAGGGCGCGTGTTCGCGCACCACCAGGGCTTTTTCCTGCTCGCGGCGTTGCGCGTCCTCGGCGCGCTGGGTCTGGCCGACCTGCACCGGCGCGTCGCGATCCTCGTCGCTGGCCGCGGTGGTGGCGGCCTTGCGCTTGGCCTGTTCGGCGACGTCGCGCGCGTCCTGACCCACCAATTCCTGCTGCGGACCGTTCGGCGCGGACAGGCCGCGGCCGCGCTGGGTCAGTTGCAGATCATCGACCTGATCGCGCAGTTGCTGGATTTCGGCCTTCTGCGCGTCCAGTTCGCGGCTCATGTCGAGCATGCGCTGGTGCAGCGATTTGAACTGCGCGCGTTGTTGTTCGATGGTCTCGCCGCCGTCGTCAGCCGCGCGCGCGGGCGCGCTCAGGGCCAGCACTAGGGCGAGGTAAAGCGGTGCGTGAGCGGCGCGCATGATCCTGGCGTCCCTGACAAGAGGAAGGTGAATTCAGCGAGGCAGCGCGCGCAGGCTGTCGAGCGCCTGCTGCAGGCCGAGTTGCCGGCTCAGTTGCGGCGTCATCGCCGCGGTGACGATCTGCAGCTGCAATCGGTTGCCGGCGTCCATGCCGTTGCCGGCGATGCGGCCGAGCTGGGCGATGCCGCCTTGCGCGCCGGCATCCAGACGCTGCTGTATCGACGCGCCCGGCCCTTCGATGCCCACATGCACGCCGCCGTCGAGGAAAGTCACACGCGCCTGCATCGTGCCGGCGCTCGCGGCGCTCTGGCTCTGGCCGTTGAAGCCGCTGGCGTCGGTGTTGGCCTGGGCCTGATCGACGAAACCGATCGAGGTCAGATTGGACAGGCGATTGCCGTCGCCGGCGATCTGCGCGATCTGGCCGATGCCGCGCACCTGCACCGCATCGGCGCCGTTCGCATGGCTGTTGTTCGGCAACGCGCCGCCGCTGCCGGCTTCGGCATGGCTGCGCGCATCGACCGACACCGCGAAGCCGGCGCCGTCGCGCTGCACCAGCAGCGAGCCGCTCGCCGTCGCCGCACCTTGCTGCGGCGTGTTCAAGCTGGAGATGACGTCCACGCGCAGACCCACCAGCATCTGCGCGCCGAAGTATTTGCCGCTGATCTTTGCCAGGGTGGCTTCATCGACCAGATCCGCGCGCAAAGGGGGCAGGGCGACCGCGGGTTGCACCGCGGCCGCCGCTGCCAGGAGGGCCGAGAACAGGGCACGGGGGAGTGATGGGCGGTTCATCGGACACCTCGGAACGAGTGCATGCGTCGCGGCTCGCGACGCGGAAATTCAGAACAGATCGGCGATCACCAGCCCGAACTCGACCACCCGCGGCGGCGCGGTGGCGTGGTCGAGCGCGTCCACGCGGCGTTGCAGGGCCGGCGAGCTGCGGTTGTTGACCAGGTAGGAATCGGTGCGCATCGGCTGATCGGAAACCACCGCCAGGACGATGCCGTTCCAGCCGCGCACGAAGTCGGCTTCCTGCATCACCCGATGGCCCAGCGCGGGATCGGCGACGAACACGCGGCCGCCGGCCGCGCCCTTGACCACGACGAAGTGGCGATAGCCCTTCAGGTCCAGCAGCGCGATCACCGGCATCTGCAGGCGGTACAAGGCGTCGGCATCGATGCGGAAACCGTGCGCGCGCAGGCCGATGCTTTCGACGTAGCGCTTCATGTCCAGCATCGAGAAGCCGTTGCGCACGACTTCGTTCGGGTCCACGCCAACCATCATCTTCTTGATCAGCTCGGGCTCGTTGACCTCAAGGCCGTAGCCGTAATGCAGCAGGCTGGCCAGCGCCGCCGAGCCGCAACTGAAGTCGTAGCGCTGATGCAGCAGATCGCGATAACGCAGATCGCGCAGCGTGCGCATCGGCTTGACGATCGGCGAGGTGCCATTGCCGGTGAGGCGGGTGACATCGACCGCGGTGCGGCGCTCCTCGCCCGACTGCGCGCGCGCGCCGCCGGACAAGGCGGCGACGGTCAGGGCAGCGAGCAATACGGTGCGGATCGGCGACATGGCGGCGGGGCTCGGCTCGGAACAGGGTGGATGGATCAAACTCCGCGATGACCGACGCGCGGTCATCGCGGAGGCGGGACTGGGGACACTCAGTCGCCGCAACTGGTGCAGGGCGGAGGCGGCGGAGGCGGTGCGCAGGCGCCGCAGGACGCGGTCGCGATCGACAGACCGTTGTGCTGCAGGTTGCCGATGCCCGAGGCGACGTTGACGCCGATGTTGCCTTGCGCGCCGGACAGCGCATTGCCGTCGAGCGAGGCGTACAGGTCCAGGCTCATGCGCCGGCCTTCGCTGTCGAGCAGATTGCCGACCGAGAGCTGTTCGCTGTCGGAGGTGGCGATCGCCACGGTGCCGGAGCTGTTGACCGAAGCGGCCATGCCGTTGCCCTGCGCGTTGCCGACGCCGGCGGCGACGTTGACGCCGATGTTGCCCTTGGCGTTCGACAGCGCGTTGCCGTCCAGCGTCGCGTCGTAATACGTGTCGTCGGTGTTGGTGGTGGCGAAGTTGCCGAGCGAGGCCTGGCTGCCGAACACCATCGCCGAGGCGAACACTTTCTCGCCGTCCACCGCCGACAGCGCGGTGTCGTTGGCCTGGGCGTTGCCGACGCCGGCGGCGACGTTGGCGCCGATGTTGCCCTGCGCGTCCGACAGCGCATCGCCGCCCAGATGGGCGTCGTGGTCGCCGTCGCCGAGCGATTGATTGAGCAGCGTGGTCTGGTCCTGATCGACCGTCGCCGCCGATTCGGACGCGACCTTGATCTTGCCGCGAACCTTGACCCGGCCCGATACGTCGATGTGATTGCTGATGTAGGTGTTGCTGTGGATGTCGGCGTCGTCGCCTTCGGCGAAGGCCGGCAAGGCCACGATGCCGGCCAGCGCGATCGCCAGCACGGTGTATTGGAGTTTCATGGTCGTTCTCCGTTAGGAGCGCGGAACGGCCGCGGCCTGCGCCGCGGCCGCGTGCGCATTACTGGCAGCTGCCGCAGGACGCGGTCGCGATCGACAGACCGTTGTGCTGCAGGTTGCCGACACCGGCGGCGACGTTGGCGCCGATGTTGCCCTGCGCACCGGACAGCGCGTTGCCGGCCAGCGTGGCGAAGGTGTCGAGGTCGCAGGCCGCGGCCAGTTCGTTCATCCACGAGTCCTGCTCGCTGTCGGAGGCGGCCTTGGCGATCGTGCCGGAGCTGTTGACCGAAGCGGCCATCGCATTGCTCTGCGCGTTGCCGACGCCGGCGGCGACGTTGACGCCGATGTTGCCCTTCGCGTTCGACAGCGCATCGCCGTTGAGGGTGGCGTCGTAGTAGGTGTCTTGCTGGCTGGAGTAGGCGTAGTTGAAGCCCGAGCTCTGGCTGTTGAAGGTCATGGCCGAGGCGAAGACTTTCTCGCCGTCCACGGCCGACAGCGCGGTGTCGTTGGCCTGGGCGTTGCCGACGCCGGCGGCGACGTTGGCGCCGATGTTGCCTTGCGCATCCGACAACGCGTTGCCGCCGAGGTGGGCGCTGTGGTCGCCGTCGCCGAGCGAGGCATTGGCTTCGGTGGTCTGGTCCTGATCGACGGTCGCGGCCGATTCGGACGCCACGCGGATCTTGCCTTTCACCCGCACCTTGCCGGACACATCGATGTTGTTGCTGATGCTGGTGGTGCTGTGGATCTGGGCGTCGTCGCCTTCGGCGTAGGCGGGCGCGGCGATGACAAGGCCGAGCGCGAGGGCAAGCAGAGTCAGTTGCGCTTTCATGATTCTCTCTCCTGGTGGTGGTTGAGTAGTGCTTGGGTTCTGCCGTCTTGTTTTATGGAACGCCCCCGGGCAGTTGGAGCACGATGGCGTTGACCGACGCGTTGCCGGTTCCCGCCGTCTGATTGAGTTGCAGCACACCCTGGCCGCCGCGGAAGGCGTCGTCGGCGATGGCCGCATCGCGCAGGCTGGGCGCGCTTTGGGTTTCGATGCTCGGCGCGCCGGCCACCTCGGCCAGGGCGTTGTCGTCGACGCCGGCGATATGCGCGACGCCGGTCTGCGCGCCCTGCGCCAGCACGAACGAATTGAGTTGCGCGTTGCCGGCGCCGGCGCTCTGGTTGAGCGAAAGCAATCCGTCGTGGCCGGCGAAGGCCTGCGCGTCGATGCGCGCGCTGGCGTCGCGGCGCAGGTCTTGCGCGCCGATCATGCTGCGTTGCCTTGCGTGCAGTTCGATGAGGGCCAGGCCGTCGGGGGCGATCGCGATCGCGGCCAGATTGGCTTGCGTGTTGCCGGTGCCCGCGCTTTGGTTGATCGCGGCGCGGCCGTCGATGCCGCGCCCGGCCGCGCCGATGTGGGCGCGATCGCGACCGTTCGGCGATTGGGCGTGGCTGTCGGTGGAGATCGCGGTGGCGAGCAGGCACGCGGCCAGCCACAGCGGCGTCAGGCGCAGCGAGCGCAGGCGTGCGTTCATCGCCCGCTCCCCTGCAGTTGCGGCGCCAGCGCCTGCATCACGCTGCCGGTGATGCGATCGCCGAGGCCGGCGGTCGCGGCGGTGACCGCGCCGCCGACGCTGGCGGTCGGGCCCATCGGCGCCGTCGACGCGGATGGACCGAGCATGGGATTGGCCGCGCCGCTGACCGGCACCAACAATCCGTTGAGGGTGTTGGTGTTGCCGGCGAGGAGCGGGCTCAGGCCGGTGGAACCGTGCTGATCGAGTTCGGCATCGCCGAGCAGCGGCGACAGCGAGCGATCCAGCGTGCCGTGGAAGACCTGCCCGGGAAACGCCGTGGCCTGGGTGTGGACCGGATTGTCCTGCGCCGGCAGCGCGCGATAGGCGATGCGCGGGTGGACGGTGCGGGCGATGACGATGGTGGTGTCCTGCTCGCCGGAATCGCGGTCCTGCGCCATCGCCGCGGGGGCGAATCCGGCCGCCATGCAGACCGCGGCGACACTCAGGGCCCGCAACCAGGGGCGGTGTGGAATACCAGGGGCGAGCACGGACATGACGGCGAACTCCGAGGCGGGGGACTCTCGCGGGGTCCGCATCGGGGCAATCGAGGCGGACGAGCAGGGCTGACGCGAGAGCCGTGCCAAGTTCGCAAGGCCATGAATTACAAGGACTTTCAGGAAGTCCAGCGGCGCGTGGCCGGCGCGGGTGCCGCTAAACGTTGCGCTGTCGCAACGCCCGGTGAAATTCGCACTCGCAGCATTCGCCTGCTCAGGTTTCGCCCGGTGAATGGGTTCAGGCCCGTCCAGCGGGCCTTTGAGACGCTTGCGCGGCGTGGCCGCCGCCCTGCCGATCCGACGTTGCCTTTTTGCAACCTCGGGCCCCCGTGCGAGGATGGCCGCTTTCCACGCGCTTGCCGTTCGCACGTTCTCTCACAGCCCAGCGCCCGCCATGTCCTCAACGCCCGATTCCGTTGCACCCGCCGGCTCAGACGATTTCATCGAGGTCTATCCGCAGGCGTTGACGCGCGAGGAATGCGCCGAACTCGTGCGCCGTTTCGACGCCAGCCGCGACAGCGAACCGGGCCGGGTCGGCGGCGGCGTGATGCCGGATCTGAAGGACAGCCGCGATCTCACCATCACCGGCCGCGAGGGTTGGAAGGACGTGGAGGTCGCGCTGAATCTGGCGGTGTTCCGCGGCTTGCTGAAGTATCTGCGGCGTTATCCGCACACCATGATCGCGCCGTTGATGCTCGAAGCGCCGGCCGCCGACGGCAAGCGCCATCGCCTCACGCCCGAACGCATGGCCGAAATGGACGACGGCGCCCTGGCGCCGGTCGCGCAGACCGTGTTCCGTCCGGGCGCGATCAACCTGCAGCGTTACACCGCCGATCGCGGCGGTTATCCGTACTGGCACTGCGAGTTGTATCCGCGCGACCAGACCGCGGAAACCCTGCACCGGCATGTGCTGTGGACGATCTATCTCAACGACGGTTTCAGCGAAGGCGAGACCGAGTTTCTTTACCAGCGCCGCAAGATCGCACCGCGCGCGGGCGACCTGCTGATCGCCCCGGCGGCGTTCACCCACACCCATCGCGGCAACCGGCCCAAGGGCGGGGACAAGTACATCGCTACCAGCTGGATTTTGTTTCAGCGCGCGGAACGGTTGTACGGCGGGGGGTAAGCGCGGGCGCGATGAGGCGTAGAGCAAATCCCCCGGCGATGGCGCAGCGATCAGGTCGCGATTGTTCGCAGGCGCCCTGCCCCCTTTTTCAAAGGGGGCGAATTGATGCGCTCGTAAACAGGACGCGGCTATACGGCGCACTGAGGCGCAGAGCAAATCCCCCGGCGCTGGCGCGGCGATTAGGTCACGATTTTTCGCAGGCGCCCTGCCCCCTTTTTCAAAGGGGGCGAATTGACGTGCTCGTAAACAGGATGCGGCTATACGGCGCGCTGAGGTGTAGAGCAAATCCCCCGGCGCTGGCACGGCGATCAGGTCGCGATTGTTCGCAGGCGCCCTGCCCCCTTTTTCAAAGGGGGCGAATTGATTCGCTCGTAAACAGGATGCGGCTATGCGGCGCGCTGAGGCGCAGAGCAAATCCCCCGGCGCTGGTGGGGCGATCAGGTCACGATTTTTCGCAGGCGCTTGCCCCCTTTTTCAAAGGGGGCGAATTGGCGTGCTCGCAAAGAGGACGCGGCTATAGCCAGCGTCTGGAGATTCCGCGCAACGCCAAATCCCGCCGCTGTCTTCGACAGGGTTCCCCCCTTTGAAAAAGGGGGGCCAGGGGGGATTTGCTTCTGCCCTTATCCCCGAAGCAATCAGGGATTACGCGGATGATTCAAAACCAGCCAATACAACCCGACCTGCTTCACCGCCCACACGAACTGCTCGAAATCCACCGGCTTCTGGATATAGCTGTTGACCCCGAGCGCATAACTGGCCTCGACGTCGAACGGCTCGGTGCTGGTGGTCAACACCACCACCGGCAGCGTGCGGGTGGGTTCGTGGGCGCGGATGGCCTGCAGCACCTCGCGGCCATCGACCTTGGGCAGATTGAGATCCAGCAGCACGATCGACGGCAGATCGGCCGGGTCGCGATCGGAGTAACGGCCGCGGGCGAACAGGTAATCCAGCGCCTCGGCGCCGTCGCCCATCACCACCAGCCTGTTGGCGATCTTGGCCTCGTCGAAGGCGAGCCGGGTCAGCTCGACGTCGTCGGGGTTGTCCTCGACCAGCAGGATTTCCTTATGCATTTGCGCTTTCCTCGCCCTTGGACCGCAAGGGCAGTTCGACTGTAAACGTGCTGCCCGCGCCGGGCTGGGAGTGCGCGCGCAACTGGCCGCGATGACGCTCGGCGACCCGCCGCGCGATCGCCAGCCCGAGGCCGTGACCGCCGCCCTGATCCGGCCCGTGCAGGCGCTGGAACGGCTCGAACAGCTTGTGAGCATAACGCATGTCGAATCCGGCCCCCTGGTCCTGAATCGACAACTGCAGGCGCGATCCGACCACCTCGCCGCGCACCTGAATGCGCACCGGGGCCAGCTCGCCGCCGGGTTCGCCGGCGGCCCGCTCGCACGAGAATTTCCACGCGTTATGCATGAGTTGATTGAGCATCAGCTTGAGCAGACGCTCGTCGCCCTCGACCTGCAGGCCGGGCTGCACGCTGACTTCGCCGCGATGCTTGGGATCGGCGTCCTGCAGCTCGGCGCCGACCCAGTCGGCGAGCAGGCTCAGGTCCACCGGGGCGATGCGCATCTCGGCGCGGGTCACGTGCGACAGCTCGGTCAGCGCCGCCAGCAGGCCGGTCATGCGCGAGGCCGCGGCGCGGATGCGGGTCAGGTAATCGCGATCGGTTTCGTTCAAGCGCTCGGCCGCGCGCTCGCCGAGCAGCGCGGAGAAACTTTCGATCGAACGCAGCGGCGCGCGCAGGTCGTGCGCGACCGCGTCGGCGAACAACTGCAACTGGCGATTGGACGCGTCCAGCGCGGCGCCGTGCTCGGCCATGCGCGCGCTGCGCGCCAGATCGGCTTCGCGCTCGCCGCGGATGTCGCGCATGTGCGAGATGAAATATTGCGGCTTGCCGTCTTCGTCGCGCATCACCGCGATGTTGAGCTGCACCCACACTTCGCTGCCGTCGTGGTGCACATAACGCTTGTGCTCATCGACCGAGGCCAGCGCGCCGCTGACCAGCGCGGCGACCAGATTGTTGCTGATCGCCAGATCGTCGGGATGGGTGACTTCGCTGTAGTGATGACCGCGCAATTCGTCGATGCGGTAGCCCAGCAATGCGCACAACGCCGGGTTGACCTCCAACCAGATGCCGTCGATCGAGACGATCGCCATGCCGATGTTCGACGCCGCCATCGCTAGGCGGAAACGGTCGTCGGCGGCTTTGTTGGCCGGCATCGTGGGGTGCGGCAGGGTCATCGCGGTAACGCTGTGATCGCACAGGGGGTCCGAAGTGACCGGGGAGTGTATCCAATGCCGCCGTGATGGCGCGGTGGACGGCGCACACGACTCGGACACAGCCGGCTCAAGCACAATCGCGCGATGGACTTTTCTCAGATCGCTTTCCTGCTGATCCTGGCAGCCGCCCTGTACCTGTTCGTCAGCGAGCGCCTTCGGGTCGATGTGACGGCCATGATCACCCTGCTGGCGCTGGTGCTCAGCGGGGTACTGGACGCGAAACAGGCCTTGTCGGGCTTCGCCAGCGAGCCGGCGATCATCGTCGCGGCGGTGTTCGTGATTTCCGGCGGACTGGCCGCGACCGGCATCACCGAGCGCCTGGGCCAGTGGATCGGCCGCGCCGCCGGCCGCAGCGAGAGCCGCGCGATCGCGGTGACCATGCCGGCGGTGGCGGCGCTGTCCTCGTTCACCCACCACGTCATGGTCACGGCGATGATGCTGCCGATCCTGACCCGGTTCGCCAAATCGCGCGGGCTGTCGGCCTCGCGCCTGCTGATGCCGATGTCCTTCGCCGCCTCGCTGGGCACGACCCTGACGCTGGTCAGCGCGCCGGCGTTCCTGCTCGCCGACAACCTGATCGAACGCACCGGCGCGCCGGGCCTGGGGATTTTCTCGATCACCCCGATCGGCCTGGCCCTGGTGGTGGTGGGCGTGCTGTACATGCTGGCCGCGCGCTGGGTGCTGCCCAAGCGCGGCGGCGAACACGGCGACGACGGCTATCTGCGCCTGGACCGTTACCGCACTGAACTGGTGATCGTCGAAGGCTCGCGCTGGAGCACGCGACCGCTGTCGGAACTGCAGAAGGCGCTCGGCGACCGCTTCGTGCTGACCGGTTGGCTGCGCGACGGTCAGCGCCGCCAGGACCTGGGCCCGGGCAGCGCCCTGATCAGCGGCGACATCCTGCTGGTGGAGGCCTCGGCCGACGCGCTCGCTTCGCTGCACGACGACGCCGGCCTGGATCTCAACGCGATCAAGCGTTTCGGCGAACACGCCGACGGCGACGGCGAGCCGCAGCTGGTGCAGGCGCTGGTCGCGCCGGGTTCGGAATTCGTCGGCCGCAGCGTGCGCGAGCTGGATTTCGCGCGCCGCTTCCACGCCGTCATCGCCGGCCTGTGGCGGCGCCAGGGCGCGGTCGCGCCGCGCCTGTCCGACGCGCGCCTGCGCGAGGGCGACCTGCTGGTGCTGTGGGGCCGGCCAGCGCGTTTCGCCGAACTGGCCGCGCACCACGGCTTCCTGATGCTGGTGCCGTTCGCCGGCGAAGCGCGGCGGCGGGTGCGCGCACCGCTGGCGCTGGGCATCTTGCTGATGACGATCATCGCGGCGGCGACCGAATGGCTGCCGGCGTCGCTGGCGTTCCTGCTGGGCGCGGTGGCGATGGTGGCCACGCGCTGCGTCGATGTCGAACAGGCCTATCGCGAAATCGACGTGCGCATCTTCGTGATGATCGCAGGCGTGATTCCGCTGGGCGTGGCGATGGAGCAGACCGGCACCGCGCAGTTGCTGGCGCAGGGCATGCTGCAGGTGATCGCGGGCTGGTCGCCGCTGGCGATCTTGCTGGTGATGTTCACCGTCGCCGCCCTGCTGACCCAGATTTTGTCCGACGCGGCGACCACGGTGCTGCTGGGGCCGATCGCGATCTCACTGGCGCAATCGCTGGGCCTGCCACCGACGCCGTTCGTGGTGTGCACGGCGCTGGGCGCGGTGGCCGCGTTCCTGACCCCGATCGGTCACCACGGCAACCTTCTCATCCTCGGCCCGGGCCAGTACCGCTTCAGCGATTTCCTGCGTATCGGCCTGCCCTTGACCATGCTCATCGCCTGGGTCAGCGCCTGGATGGCGCGCTGGCTGTGGCTGGGCGGGCCGTTGCTGCCGGGCGCGTCCTGAGCCGACGGCGCGGCGTGGACCAGAAACAGCAGCGGCGGCAAGGCGCCGCGACCGGTCGCGGCCGGGGCGCCCGCGCAGAGCGTCAGCAGGCACAGCGTCGCGAGCAGATGGCGCGGACGGGACGAAACCTGCCGCGCGCGCGGCGCGGGTCGCATGGCCGTGGTCGTGGCGGTCGCGAACATGGACGGTCCTGTCGGGGCCGCAGCTGCGGCCCGGACACGCTAGAGGCATTGCCGGCGCGGTGAATCCGCCTAAGGTCGCGGGGCGCGCGGGGTTTGCGGGGTTCGTTCATGCAGCGGCAAGGCGCGGGCGGCGAATCGCTTCGCTCGCAGGGGCGCCGATGAAGGGGCGCGGCGATCGGAGCCGAAAGCGTCGGGCCTGAAGGGCCCTCCCACAAAGAGGGGCCTCACGCAAAGCGGCCTCCTGCGTGGGTTTGCGGACGTGACCGCGGTCACGCGGTTGTAAGGAATTCCCTACAGCACGCCCTGGGGTCCCCTGAGGGTAAATGCCTGGTCGCTAAGTCACCTTATGCACGCCCCGACAGCACGACTTATGCGCCGGCAACGGACGCCGCTCAGCAAGGGAACAAGTCGCCGCCTTGAGCAAGCGGTCAAGCTGGGTCGGGGCATCCCGTTTCATTCGATGGTCGACGACCCCATGCCCTACACGGTGCAACTCAACGAATCCACCTACCTCGGCCGCACCTTGTCGTGCGACGTGGCCGAGGAGCGTTTCGACAATGTCGCCGCCGCTTCGGCCGCGGCCAAGAACGAGGCCTTCCACCTGTCGGTACAGCTCGGCGTCGCCGTGGCGATCCGCATTTTCGAAGACCGGCGGATTTTCCTGTCGCACATCATGCCGGCGCCGCAGCGCTGACGCGCGCGGCGATCGCGCCGCATACCGATGTAATCCATTGCAGGCGCCGCGCGCCTGCCGCCATCGCCACGACACCAGCCCATCGGCCGCGCTCGCGGCCTTTCGGCGTTTTCGTCGTGCCATCAATCGTAGGCCTCTGTTAGACGCGCATCGCATTTCGTGAAGGAAGTACGTCACCCGCGTGCCCGAAAGGTGGGGTGAAACGTGTCCGCTAGCGTTCGAATTGGTGGGGAAACGATGGACAACACGCGTCCTTCCTCGTCGTAGGACGCGTCTTTCCAAGCATTACAAGCTCCCTGCCGTTGTGCAGTAGCGCCGATTTCGCGACATCGATCGCGAAACGGCGATTTGCGTTCTTTCCTATTTTTGCTTTGCATGACTCGGAGAACTTCGCATGTCCATGAAACAACGAGTGCTGACCGCATCGATCCTGCTTGCGATCACCGGCACCACCGCGACCGCGCTGATCAGCACGCATCGCGACGACGCCGCCAGCGGCGTCGCCCAGACCGCCGCGGCATCGAATGCGGCGACGCGCGCGCCTGATGCGTCCGCGCGTTCCAACGCCAGCGTGCGCGCCACCGCGGAAAACACCTTCGCCGATGCCAGCGCCGTCTCCGGCGCCACCCCGGCCGCGCAGCTGGAACGCCATCCGGCGGTGCAGCGCGCGCGCGAACTGCTGCAGGCGAGCAAGGCCGGCAGCGCCGGCGCGCAAGGCCTGGCCAACGCCGGCGCCAACGCGATGGCGGCGGAAAGCTACAAGCCGCGCGATGTGGTGGTCGAAGCCGACGGCAGCGAGCACGTGCGTTTCCAGCGCGAATACCAGGGCCTACCGGTGATCGGCGGCGATCTGGTCACCCACGCCAAGGGCGGCCTGCTGACCTCGATCAGCAAGACCCTGGACCTCAAGCTCGGCGACGGCGCATCGGTCACGCCCAAGCTTTCGCAGAGCCAGGCCATCGCCGACGCCGGCGTGCATTTCGCCGGCCGCTTCGTCGAGGCGCCGAAATCGCGCACGGTGTATTTCGCGCAGAACAACCAGCCCAAGCTGGCGTATGAAGTCAGCTTCCGCGGCCTCAACAAGGCCGAGCGTCCGGTCCATGATTTGATTTACGTCGATGCCGACAACGGCAGCTTCCTCGGCCGCGACAGCCGCATCTACACCGCCGAAGCGGCCGAAGGCCAGGGCTTCACCATCACCCGCGGCAAGGTGCCGATCTCCACCAGCAAGGTCAGCGCGGAAGAAAGCGACGGCCGCGGCGCCGGCTTCCTGCTGCGCGACGACAAGCGCGGCGGCGGCACTGTGCATAACACCGGCGGCACGGTGGTCGACCTGGTGTTCGGCGGCGGCGACTTCACCGCGCCGCCGATGTTCGATGCCGACAACCTGTGGGGCAACGAGCAGATGACCAACATCGAGCGCACCGGCGTGGAAGCGCATTACGGTGTGTCGAAGACCTGGGACTACTACAAGAAGTACTACGACCGCCTCGGCATCTTCGGCGACGGCCTGGGCGTGCAGAGCTTCGTCAATGTCACCTTCACGTATTTCTTCTTCATCGACGTGGGCGGCACCAACGCGTTCTGGGACGGCGACGCCAAGCGCATGGTCTACGGCAACGGCGACTACGGCGTGTCCAACCCGGTGGTCGCGCTCGACGTGGCCGGCCACGAAATGTCGCACGGCGTGACCCAGGCCACCTCGGGCCTGCTGTACTCGGGCGATGCCGGCGGCTTGAACGAAGCCAACTCCGACATCCACGGCACCCTGGTCGAGTTCTACGACAACAGCCCGAAGGATCCGCCGGATTACCTGATCGGCGAGAACGTGATGCTCAGCGGCGTGCCGCTGCGTTTCATGTTCAAGCCCAGCCTGGACCAGGACGCCGACGGCGTGGGTTCGTTCGACTGCTACCCGGCCGGCGGTTTCGATCCGGAGAACCAGGCGCACGATCCGCACTACACCTCCGGCATCGGCAATCACTTCTTCTACCTGCTGGCCGAAGGCCAGAAGGTGCCGAAGTCGCATCGCAAGACCGTGTTGCCGTCGGATCTGGTCTGCAACGGCGCGACCGGCCTGAAGGGCCTGACCCCGACCGTCGCCGGACAGATCTGGTACCGCGCCAACACCCTGTACCTGACCTCGCAGGCGACCTACCCGGATGCGCGCGTGGCGACGCAGACGGCGGCGCAGGATCTGGTCGATCGCGGCCTGCTCAAGGCCAGCGCGGTCAAGACCGTGGCCTGCGCCTGGGAAGCGGTCAACGTGACCCTGCCGGAAGGCTCCACGGCGGCGCGCTGCAAGAACTAAAGAATCGCTCTGAGCCGTACCCGGGCTCGAATTGGTAAGTGTTTGCGGTCTTTGCGGCCCCCGTTGCGTTCGCGCGGCGGGGGCCGTTCTTTATGCGGCCGTGTCGATGCATGGGTCGTGCTTGCTCTGCCCTGCCCTCGCAACGACGGCGGTGGCGACGATGCGATGCGCATGAGGTGAGTGGTGCGCTTATCGTGGTTCAGACCGCGCATCCGTATTCCGACCGATGTGGCGCCACGCGCGCCTGAGCGGCGAAACCGCCAGATTCCGCCGGGTTCCGGCCATCGCCGACACGCCCGTATCCGTGCGCGCGGGGCGCCAGGCCGCTGGCTACACTTTGTCCAACCCCCAGCACAGCCGGTCCCCATGCATCAGGTCGCTGTCGTCGCGATGGACGACGTTCTGCCCTTCGAACTGTCCATTCCCGGGCTGGTGTTTCCGTGGGTGCGGCTGGCCGACGGCGAGACCGCTTACCAGGTGCGCATCTGCGCCGAACGCGAGCGCGTGCGCACAGGTTCGATGGAACTGGTGGTGCCGTGGGGCCTGGCCGAACTCGAACATGCCGATACCGTCATCGTGCCGGGCATGTCGCCGTGGCGCGCGCCGTTTCCCGCCGCGATCCTGGACGCGCTGCGCGCCGCCTCCGCGCGCGGCGCGCGTATCGCCTCGATCTGCACCGGCGTGTTCGTGCTGGCCCAGGCCGGCCTGCTCGGCGGCCGCCGCGCGACCACGCATTGGTCCACTTCGGTCGAACTGGCCGAGCGTTATCCGAATATCCAGGTCGATCCGGACGTGTTGTTCGTCGATGAAGGCCAGATACTCAGCTCGGCCGGTTCGGCCGCCGGCATCGACCTGTGCCTGCACCTGATCCGCCGCGACTACGGCGCGGCCGCCGCCGCGGCCGCCGCGCGCTGGGCGGTGGTGCCGATGGAACGCGGCGCCGATCACTCGCCGCTGCTGCAACATGCGCCGCCGCAGTCCGACGCCTCGCTGGCGCCGCTGCTGCGCTGGATGGAGGAGCATCTGGACCGGCCGCTGCTGGTCGACGAACTCGCCCGCCACGCCTCGGTCAGCACGCGCACGCTCAACCGCCGCTTCCGTGAGCAGACCGGCACCACGCCGCTGCAGTGGCTGCTGATCACCCGCATCCGCCGCGCCCAGCAGTTTCTGGAAACCACCGACTTGTCCGTGGAGCAGATCGCGCTGCAGGTCGGCTTCGCCTCGGCGACGACCTTCCGCGATCGCTTCTCGCGTTCGGTCGGCACCAACCCGACCGCGTACCGGCGCGGTTTCAGCGAAGGCCGCGAGATGAAGCGCGCGCGCTGATTCCGGAGCGACGACGACCACTCATCGCGCTCAAGCCAGAGGCTTGTTCACGAACAAGTGCTCATCGACGAAATCCAGAAACACGCGCAGCTTCGGCGAGACGTGCTTGTGCGCCGGCCACAGCGCCCAGAACTGCCCGCGCTGGGTCTCGAACCCCGGCAACACGCGGCGCAGGCGATCGGAAGCCAAGTGATCGCGCACCAGGAAATCCACCGAATACACGATGCCCAGCCCGTGCACCGCGGCCTGCACCGCCGCTTCGCTGTTGTTGCACACCAGCGCCGCCGGCAGATGCGGCGGGTTCTCGCCGGGCTCCAGCCGCAGCGACCATTCCTGCAATTTGCCGCTGTTGGCGAAGCGGAAATGGATGCACTCGTGCGCTTCCAGATCGGCCGGCGCGCGCGGTTCGCCGCGCCGCGCCAGATAGTCGGGCGAGGCGCACAACATGAAACAGAACGGCCCCAGCCGGCGCGCGCGCAGGCGCGAGTCGGGCATGTCGCCGCTGCGGATCACCGCGTCGAAACCGCCTTCGATCACATCGACCATCTGGTCGTTGAAATCCAGATCCAGCTCGACCTCGGGATAACGCCGGCGGAACTCGCCGAGCACCGGCACCAGGAACTTGTAGCCGTTGGTGGGCAGGCTGACCCGCAGGCGGCCGCGCGGCGCCTGCATGGAATGGGTCAGCATCGCCTCGGCTTCTTCCAGTTCATCCAGCAGCGGTTTGCAGCGCTCGTAGAACTGCCGGCCCTCTTCGGTCAGGCGCACGTTGCGGGTGTTGCGCTGGAGCAGGCGCACGCCCAGTTGCTGCTCCAGCTTGGCCACGCTCTTACCGACCGCCGAAGACGAAATCCCGATCTGGCGGCCGGCGGCGACGAAGCTGCGCAACTGCGCGGTGCGGACGAAGGCAAGCAGGCTGCCGAGCTTGTCCATGCGGGGGTCTCCAGCGGCGGGGCGCATAGATTGCGGCCGCGATTATGTCGTATTGCTCCATAAAGCATGAACCAGATCGGCATTTTTCCCCGATTGCGTCCCACCTAAGCTGGACCGCCCATCCCCACGGCGATCCCGATGCCCTCCCCCCTGCCCTCGCGGGCTTCCGCCGCGGGCCCCGTGCCCGGCCGTTACGACCGTTTCCTGATCCTCGGCGCGGTGTGCCTGGCCGGGCTGGTGCTGCCGCTGAGCTTCACCGCCCCGCCGGTGGCGATCCCCGCCATCGCCGCTGAACTGGGCGGCAGCCCGGTGGCGCTGAACTGGATGACCAACGCCTTCATGCTCGCCTTCGGCAGCTGCCTGATGGCGGCCGGGACCCTGGCCGACACCTACGGCCGCAAGCGCGTGTTCTCGATCGGCATCGTCGCCTACGCGATCGTCTCGCTGCTGCTGGCGCTGGCGCCGAGCCTGGCCGTGCTTAACGGCCTGCGCATCGCCCAGGGCGTCGCCGCCGCGCTGGCCCTGGCCGGCGGCAACGCCGCCTTGTCGCAGGAATTCCACGGGCCGGCGCGGATCCGCGCCTTCAGCCTGCTCGGCACCGCGTTCGGGCTGGGGCTGGCGTTCGGGCCGAGCCTGGCCGGCTGGCTGGTGCAGACCCAGGGCTGGCGCTCGGTGTTTCTGTCGAGTCTGGCGATCGCGCTGCTGGCCACGGTGTTCGGCGTGCCGCGCATGCGCGAGTCGCGCGATCCCGACGCCGCCGGCCTGGACTGGCGCGGCAGCCTGACTTCCACCGCGATGCTGGCGCTGCTGACCATCGGCGTGCTGGAAGCTCCCGAGCGCGGCTGGAGCGACGGCTGGGTGATCGCGGCATTGATCGGCTCGGCGGCGCTGCTGGCCTTGTTCGTGCGGGTGGAAACCCGCGCCGCACGGCCGATGCTGGACCTGAGCCTGCTCAAGTACCCGCGTTTCGTCGGCGCGCAGTTGCTGCCGATCGGCACCGGGTTTTGCTATCTGGCGCTGATCATCGTGCTGCCGGTGCGGTTGATCGGCATCCACGGCCTGAGCGCGCTCGACGCCGGCTTGATGATGATCGCGCTGTCGGCGCCGATGCTGGTGGTGCCGTTCCTGGCCGCGGTACTCAGCCACCGCATCGCCGCCGGCACCTTGTGCGCGGCGGCGTTGTTGCTGGCCGCGGCGGGGCTGGTGTGGCTGGGCGTGGAAGCAGCGGCCGGTTCGGTGCACGGCCTGATCGCGCCGATGCTGCTGATCGGCGCCGGCTCGGCGGTGCCGTGGGGCCTGATGGACGGGCTGGCGATCAGCGTGGTGCCCAAGGAACGCGCCGGCATGGCCGCGGGCGTGTTCGGCGCCAGCCGCGTCTCCGGCGAAGGCATCGCCCTGGCGATCACCGCTGCGGCCCTGGCCGGGCTGCTGCAGCTGCGTCTGTCCTCGGCGCTCGGCGCCGGCGACGCGGCGCTGGCGCAGGCCGCGCAGCGGCTGGCCACGGGCGATGCGGCGCGCGCGCAGGCCTTGCTGCCGCAGCTCGACGCCGCCGCGCTGGTGCACAGCTACGACGCCGCGTTCGCCTGGTTGATGTATGGCTTGGCCGGGCTGACCGCGGCGATCGCCGCGGTGGTGTTCGCCCTGCTCGGCGACGCCTCGGCGCACGAGGCGGCCGCCCTGGCCGAGCCGGCGCGCGACGATCGCATCGAACTGGCCGATGAACCGGTCCGCTGAGGCGGCCCACGCGGGGCGGCGCCGGCCCGGGAGGCGGCCGCCCCGCCCCATCCAGCATTTTTGAGCGAGCCAACACGTATCCGGCGCATGTCCGCCCTCGCGGCCTTACCTCGATTCAACCACTGACCCCCACCGATCAGGCGCAAGTTCTCACCTCGAAGGCATCGCAAAGATGCCTTCGAGGTGTGTTTCAAGCGCAGATCGGCCGCTCCGTCAGTGCTGCATATGTCGAGAGACCACCGACCGATGGCCACTTCCTCCCCTCCTGCCGGCGACGCCGTCGCCCGCGCGGACCGGCCGCGCCCGACGGCCCGCATCCGCCCGTGGCTGGCGCTCGCCGCGTCGGCGCTGCTGGCCGGCGCCGCGGTCATCGCCGTTTATTCCGCCCGGCAACATCGTGATGAGCTCGAACGCTCGGCGCGGGTCCAGGCCCAGGTCGCGGCCTTGTTCGAATCCCGCCTCGGCGTCGATACCATCTGCCATCTGGGCCGCGCGCCGTTCGCCTCGCCCGCGCGGCTGATCGACACCGAAGTGCGGCTGCGTCGTCTGGCCTCATCCGATCAGGCGATGCCGCTGGCCTGCGGACTGTCGGTGCTGGCGCGCGGCCACGCCCTGATCGGCCGTTACGCCCAGGCCGAGCGCTTGTCCGACGAAGCCAACGGCCTGCTCGACCGACACGGCCTGGAGAATCTCTCCGTCACCGCGACCACGGTGTCGCTGTTGAATCTGCAGGCGCGTTATGCGCCGGCGGAAAAAATCGCCAAGACCGAACTGCGCCACGGCCACGACAGCATCGACATGCCCGCGCGCCTGGATCAGTTGCGCCTGCAGATCGAGCTCAGCCGCGCGCAATGGGGACTGGCCGACGACGACGGCGCGATGAGTTCGCTGGAAGACGCGCTGGCGCAGGCCCGCACCCTGGTTCCGCCCAATGCCGGGCTGATCGCCGAGCTGCTGACCCAGCGCGGCCAATGGCGCGGACGGCGTTTCGATTTCACCGCGGCCGAACGCGATCTCACGCAAGCCATCGCGATGAGCCAGGGCACGACCCAGGCCGACAACGCGCGCTACCAACTGGTGCGCATGCTCAGTTACAGCGAACAGGCCGAGCGCGCGATCGCCGAGGCCGTGCAATTGGTCGCCGACCGGCAAGCGCATCTGGGCGCGCAGCATCCCGATACCGGCCGCGCCTGGATCGCGCTGTCGGACGCCCAGTACAACGCCGGCCACATCAGCGACAGCATCGGCGCATTGCAGCACGGCAAGGCCATCGTCCTGGCCAGCTACGGCGCGCGCCATCCCGAGTACGCCGAAGTGCTGCGCCTGGAGTCGCTGCACGATGTCATGCGCGGCCAGTACGACAACAGTCTGAGCAAGGCGCGCGAGGCGGTGAACATCTGCGAGCGGGCGTTCGGCCCGACCCACGAGCAAACCCTGCGGGTGCGGTTGAATCTGGCGACCAAGCTGGCGTTCGGCCCGGACAGCACCTGGGATTCGCCGAAGTACCGCGAAGGCATGAGCATCCTGGAAGACCTGGTCCAGACCGGCAGCGAAGCCGATATTCCGATGCCTTACGAAAAAATGGTGCTCGCGACCGCCTTGGCCTGGAGCGCGCCGGAACACGAATTGCCGCGCGCCGAGCGCATCCTGCGCGAGGTCCAGGCCGATATCCGCCGCTACCTGCCGGCGCGCGCGGCGGCGGGCTCCTACGTCGATTTCGCCCTGGCCACGGCGCTGTACCGAAGCGGGCAACAGGCTCAGGCCGATGCGCAATTCGCCCGCTTCATCGACACCGTGGAGGGCGGCCCGCGGACCAAGAGCGACATGTACGGGCTGGTGCACGAGGCGTTGATGTATCGCGTCCTGTACGCGATGTCCGACTGCCGCCGCGACGACGCGCTGGGCGCCTTGCGCCACGCGCTCAGGAACGATCACGAGCGCCGCAACCTGGCCGCGCACATGCGCGCGGCGCGGGACTACCTCACGCAGATCGAACGCTTCGGCGTGCTGCGCGTAGACTTCGGCCGCGAGCAGATCGCCAGCAAGCAGTTGCCGCCGATGCAGGTACGCCTGTACTTCGAGGCCTCGGCGCGCTCGCAGGCTTGCCCGCGGGGATTGCTGGCCAAGCGTTGAAAGTCCCGGCTTCGGGTTTCGGGCTGCGCATCTTTTTGCTCGTCATTCCCGCGAACTCGGGCTCTGCTTTGCTTCGGCGGAGCCGAACATCCGGTGTCTTTCGTGCGAGAACGTTTGAAGTCGCTGGATCTTCGCCTCTGTCGAAATGGAGCGAAGCCCGCGCTCGCCGGAATGACGGGGCCATTTTCCAGGGGGTTTGAACCAGCCCTCAGAACAATTCCAACTGCGGCGTAGGCTTGCGCGGCGCGACGAAACGGCCGGTGTCCAGCGGCGGCAAGCGGCCGAAGCCGTGCTTGCGCCAGGCCTTGTGGAAGCGCTGTTGTATCAGCTGCGCGAACGGCCCTTCGCCGCGCATGCGCTTGCCGAAGCCGGCGTTGTAGTCCTTGCCGCCCTGCATCTGCTGGATCAGGCTCATCACGTGCGCGGCGCGATCGGGGTAATGCAGTTGCAGCCACTCGCGCCACACCTGCTTGAGTTCGTGCGGCAGGCGCAGGGTCACGTAGCCGGCCGAACGCGCGCCGGCCTCGTAGGCGGCGGCGAGGATGCGCTCCATTTCGCTGTCGTTGATCATCGGAATCACCGGCGCGACCATGACCCCGACCGGCACGCCGGCATCGGCCAGGGTGCGCATCGCCTTGAGCCGCGAATGCGGCGCGGAGGCGCGCGGTTCCATCTTCGCCGACAGATGGTTGTCGAGCGTGGTGACCGAGAAGTACACCGACACCAGCCCGCGCTGCGCCATCGAGGCCAGCACTTCGACATCGCGCACCACCGAGGCGTTCTTGGTGATCAGGCTGAAAGGATGCGAACAGGCGTCGAGCACTTCGATGACGCCGCGGGTGATGCGGTAGCGGCGTTCGATGGGCTGATAGGAATCGGTGTTGATGCCCAGCGCGATCGGCGCGCAGCGGTAGCCCGGACGCGCGAGTTCGTTCTGCAGGCGCTCGGCGGCGTTGGTCTTGGCGAACAGCCGGGTCTCGAAATCCAGGCCCGGCGACAGCTCCAGATACGCATGCGAGGGCCGGGCGAAGCAGTAGACGCAACCGTGCTCGCAGCCGCGATACGGATTGACCGACTGGCCGAAAGCGATGTCGGGCGAATCGTTGCGGCTGATGATGCTGCGCGCCCGTTCCTCCGTGACCACGGTGTCGGGCCGCGATTGCGCGTCGGCGTCCTCATACACCGAGCCCCAGCCGTCGTCCTGCGCCTGCGCGGTGGTGACCGCGTAACGGCCGGCGACGTAGGACGCCGAGCCACGGCCCTTGATCGCCGCGGGGTCGAGCGAAAGCCGGGTTTTGTGCGCCGAATCCATGCGCCCCAGATTACTCCCGCGCCGTCGCAGCGGACGCGACGCACACGGCCCCTCGCGCGCCGCGCCTGAACGGGTCAGCGACGATTTCGGCGCCGGTGCGGCACGCGGCCGCTAGCGCCGGTGGTCACTCTATTTCGAAGGTCACATTCACCGACGCGTTCACGCTGATCTGGCCGACCGCCGAGGTCGCCCCGTCCTCGCCGCCGTCACCGCCGCCGCTGTTCTGCATGACGTTCTGCATCAGTTGCTGGCCGCCGCTGTGGCCCCAGCCGGCGGCGCTGCGCCACCAGCCGCCCGAATACGATTCGGAAATCGATTGCGCCGGGCCGCGGCGCACGCCGAGCTCGGAGGTCAGCGCGTCGGCTTTCTCCTTCGCCGCGCGGATCGCCAGCGCGCGCGCAGCATCGCGATGCTTGCGCAGCTGCGAGGTGCGAAATTCGATGCCGTGGATGTATTGCACGCCGTTTTCCAGCAGGCCCGTCAGCAGATCGTCGAAGCCGGCGACGCGGGTCACCTTGATGCCGATGCTCTTGCGCACGATGTACACCAGCGGCACCAGCGTCGATCGTTCCAGCGCGGTGCGGTTGCTGTTGTCGCGCTCGTAATCGGGCTCGATGCTGATGAAGTCGGTCTGCACGTCCTTGTCGGGCACGCCGCTGCGCTTGAGGAAGGCCAGCGCGGCGGCGACGCTTTCGTCGTTGAGCCGCTTGGCCTGATCGAGCTTGGGATGGCGCGATTCGACTCCGACGTTGAGCAGGATTTCGTCCGGCGCGACCTTGATTTCGGCCGAGCCCGATACGCTGATGCTGCGGCTGGCTTTCTCCGCGAACGCGGGCAGGGCGGGCAAGGCGGCCAGGGCGAGCGCGAACAGCAGGCGGTATTTCATGTCATCACTTCCTTGGATTGGGCCGCCGGTCTGCGGCGGTCGGGACAGGCGTGGCGGCGATGCGTGGGACAGGAACCGGCGCGGGTTCAACAGGCGAAATCGATCGCCTCGGCCGCCTGCGCGCGGATGACCGGGCCGAAACTGGTGACATCGGCCAGGGTCAGATTGTGATGGGCGCGGATGAAGGCGGCATCGGCGTGCGGCTTGTCGTGGGTGGTGTGCGCGTCGGCCGCCACGGTTACCGGATAGGCGCGAGCGCGCTCGGCCAGGGCGTTGATGCGCGCGATCACCGCCTCGGCCTCGGCCGGCGGCGGCCGGGTGTCGAACAGGCCGCGCTGCACGTCGATCACCACCAATGCCGATGCCATCGGGCCCGTCCTCGCTGCGACAGCGGCTATCCTAAACGCAGGCAGCAGCAGCGGCTTATGCTCGCCATGCCGACCGATTGCACACTTTGCGTGCATGCCCCGGCGGGCTAGCCTTAGCCCGCACCGGCTGCGGCCGCATCGGTCGCCCATTGGAGTTTTCCCCGTGCCCGAAGCGCTGTCCCAGCTGTGGCAGAACCTGATCCGCATTCCCCACCTCAGCCTGTATCTGACCGTGGGCTGGGCGGTCTATCTGGTCTGGCTGGGCCTGTGGATCGTGCTGCAGAAGCGCGAACCGGTGGCGACCATCAGTTGGCTGGTGAGCCTGGCGGCGCTGCCCTACATCGGCTTCCTCATCTATTACTTCTTCGGCCCGCAACGCATCCACCGCCAGCGCCTGCGCCGGGTGCGCGCGCGCGCCGCGCTGCCGGCGCCGCCGCCGGGACTGACGCCGTCGCCGGAAGCCATCGAACTGGCCCGGCTCGGCCAGGCCACCACCGGCCTGCCGCCGACCACCGCGACACAAGCGCGCCTGCTGATCGACGGCGGCGCCAAATACGCGGCGCTGCTGGCCGACATCGCCTTGGCCCGCGAGTACATCCACCTGGAGTACTACATCTACCAGCCCGATCGCACCGGCACCGCGCTGCGCGATGCGTTGATCGAGCGCGCCCGCGCCGGGGTCAAGGTGCTGATGCTGCTCGACGCGGTCGGTTCGGGCTCGACTTCAAGCGCGTTCCTGCGGCCGCTGATCGAGGCCGGCGCGGAAGTGGCGTGGTTCCATCCGATGAAGCTGCGCTGGTTCTGGCGGCGGCCGTGGTTGAACCTGCGCACGCACCGTAAGATCGTGGTGATCGACGGCAAGGTCGGCTACACCGGCGGCATCAACATCACCGACGAGGAAGACGAACGCCTGCGCAAGGACGCTTACCGCGATCTGCATCTGCGCCTGGAAGGCGACGTGGTGCGCGAGCTGGAACTCGTCTTCATCGAGGACTGGTGCTACGCCACCGGCCAGCCGCCGATCCGGCAGATTCATCCGGCGCCGCAGCAAGGCGCGATCGCCGCGCAGGTGGTCAGCTCCGGGCCGGATTCGGGCTGGGAGGCGATCCATCGCGTGCACGTCGGCGCCATCCACGCCGCGCGCCAGCGCGTGTGGCTGGTCACGCCGTACTTCGTGCCGGGCGAGGCCGCGCGCATGGCCCTGACCTCGGCCGCGCTCGGCGGCCTGGACGTACGCCTGCTGGTGCCCAAGCTCAGCGACAGCCGCCTGGTCACCTATGCGGCGCGCTCGTACTTCGACGAATTGCTGGAAGCCGGGGTCAAGATCCACGAATACGGCCCGCGCATGCTGCACACCAAGGCGCTGCTGTGCGACGACGAGATGGCGATCATCGGCACGGCCAATTTCGATCACCGCAGCTTCCGCCTGAACTTCGAGATCTCGGTGATGTTCTACAACGCGACGCTGGCCGGCGAGTTGGCGGCGTTGATCGAACAGGAATGCTCGTGGGCGCCGCGCGTGCGCATCGATCGCGAGCGCTCGCTGTGGCGCACCCGCCTGCCCGAGGCGCTGGCGCGGCTGGTGTCGCCGGTGCTTTGATCGGCGGCTTCGGAGAACCGGCCGCCGCGGCCGCTAATTCGTTGTCGCGGCGCAAGCGGCCGTGACGGTCGGAGCTTGCGCCGCTCTCATCGTGCCGCCCCGGGCATCCCGGGCGTTCAGGCAACTCCGCCCAACCCGCGCACCTGTGCCGGCGGTCGCAGCCAGGGACGGCCCCAGCTGTCGCCGTCGCCGGGCCGCGCTACACTCGACCCGGGCCCGCCGAGGCCCACGGTCCACCGCCGTCCGGACGCGATCCGGGCCGGACGCGGGGATGTCGAATTCGTCAGGGAGCACGCCGCAATGCCTTGGGTTTACCTGCTGCTGGCCATCGCCGCCTTCGTGGTGGCGCTGAAGACCACCTCGCCCGCGCTGATGGCGGTGAGCCTGCTGGCCGCGCTGGGCCTGCTGATCGCCGGCGTGATGAGCCTGCTGGCCCGGCGCCTGGACAACACCAGCCGCGACGTCTCGGTGATCATCGATCCGGTCGAGCTGCGCCGTCTGCGCGAACAGGCCGAGGCACGCAAACTCGCCGCCAGCCAGTCCGAGCCGCCGCAGCGCTGATCGCCGCCGCGCGCTCGCCGCGGCCGTCCTCGCTTTCACCCAGCCACATTGCGCACTCGCCGCCGGCAACGCGGCGCGTTAGGCTTTCGTCATGACCGCCCTGAGTGTCAACGTCAACAAGATCGCGGTGCTGCGCAACTCGCGCGGCGGCGGCGAACCCGATGTGCTGCGCGCCGCGCGCACATGCCTGGACGCCGGCGCGCACGGCATCACCGTGCACCCGCGACCCGACGCGCGGCATATCCGCGATTACGACGTGTTCGCCCTGGCCGAACTCGCGCATGCGCGCGGAGTCGAGTTCAACATCGAAGGCAATCCGTTCGCGCCGCCGCGGCCGGGTTATCCGGGCCTGTTCGAACTGTGCCGGCGCACTTCGCCGGCGCAGGCCACCTTGGTACCGGACGGCGACGATCAGCTCACTTCGGATCATGGTTTCGATTTCGAACGCGACGCCGAACGGCTGGGTCCGCGCATCGCCGAACTGCGCGAACTGGGCTGCCGCGTCAGCGTGTTCGCCGACGCCGATCGCGACGGCATCGAACGCGCCGCCGAACTCGGCGCGCAACGGGTCGAGCTGTACACCGGGCCGTATGCGGAAGCTTTCGCCGAAGGGCGGACGGGCGACGCGCTGGCGTTGTTCGCCGGTGCGGCGCGGCGCGCGCAGGCGGTGGGTCTGGGCGTCAACGCCGGACACGATTTGAGTCAGGCCAATCTCGGTGCGTTTCTGCGCGGTGTGCCGCAGGTGCTTGAGGTGTCGATCGGGCACGCGTTGATCAGCGAGGCTTTGTACGCGGGCTTGGATGCGACGGTGCGGGCGTATGTCGAGGTGATTGCTAAGGCGCGTTGATTCGGTTGGTTGGGCTTCGCTCGGCCTTTTAAGTCATATCGGGCTTGATCGGGATCGGGATCGGGGTCGCGTCGAGTTCGAGTAAGGCGATGTCGTATCGCCACCAGAATTCAATCGTCGGCGTCATCTGCGCGCCAGTGTTTTTTTACTGATCATTCCGACGTACAACTGACCGACGTCCCTTTTGCTCGTCATTCCCGCGAACGCGGGAATCCAGTGACTTTCGCGCGAAAGACACTGAGGTCCGTCGTCATCGATGTCGTTTAACGAAGAGCATTGGCGCAAAGCACTCTGCCGATTTCGATAGTTCTGGCGCGAAAGACACTGGATTCCCGCGTTCGCGGGAATGACGGGCGAAGGTGTGGTGATGCCACGCATTGCTTCGTTGATTCGCGTCTCACCGACGGCAGCTCTGCGTCTTGTCCTGCCATGCCGCAACGTCTTCCAATATGCAAAAAGGCCGCTAAAAAGCGGCCTTTTTGCATCGGCAGATACATCGCCGACAATCCAAATCCATCGATCATCAACGCGTAGAAATATTCCGCACGCCGCTTTCCTTCGCTGCCGACAGAGCGTGAGTGAATCCCTGGTAATCGGCATCGGCGTTGGCGCCGACTTCCACGATCGTGTCCGGGTTCGCATGGACGACGCCGGCGAGCGCGGCCGTCAGCTGCGTCGTGGTCAGGCGCTGACCGTCGAGATCGAAACTGCCGTCCTGCTGCACCATCAACACGACCTTGGGCGGTGTCAGGGTCGGCTTCGGACTAGGGTAGGGCAGGGACAGATTGAGATTACCGGTCAGCGCGGGCGCGGTGACCATGAAGATGATCAGCAGGACCAGCATCACATCGACCAGCGGCGTGACATTGATTTCGGCAACGGGCGCGTTGCCCGAGTAGGTGGATGCGGAGAACGCGGAGCCGGCCATATGCACCTCCATCCTTGGGCGGGATGCCCGCCTTTACGCTAATCCCGTCACAGTCCGCAACGCAAGTGCGACCAAAGGCGCAGTCCCGGCACCGTCGCGGCTCCGACACCGACACCGACACCGACACCGACATTGCATCGGATCGGATCGGATCGGATCGGATCGGATCGGATCGAGTTGGATCGCATCGCATCGAGTCCGCCCCACGCATAAAAAAACGCCGCCCGGTTGGGCGGCGTTCTCACGACGGTAAGCGTCGGTTCCGGACGGAATTACTTCTGGACGAAACCGATTTTTTTCATATCTGCGTTTTTGGCATAAGCCAGCACCCTAGCGAGAATGCCGTATTCGGCATCGTCGTTGGTGTCGATTTCTAGCAGAGGTTGGTTCGTGGGATCGCGTTGAACCGTCTCGTTCATCATCCCCTGGATCGCCGTCAACGGCGTGGGGTTGTTGTTCCAGAACACTTGGCCGGTCGCATCGATCCGCAGCGCGATCGGCGGCGGCGGTTCTTGCGTTTGCGGCGGCGGGTTCAACGTCGGTTGCGGCAGGTTGACGTCGATCGGGTAAGACACCGTCGGTGCCGTGACCATGAAGATGATCAGCAGCACCAACAGCACGTCGACCAGCGGGGTCACGTTGATGTCGGAGATCGCGCCGCTATCGGAGTTGTTACTGAAAGCCATCTGACTAGTCTCCGATTAACGTTCTTTGATCGCGACGAAACCGACCTTGCGCATGCCCTGCTTCTGCGCCACGGTCACCACGCTGTTGATGGTGCGGTACTTCGTGGTCTTGTCGCCGCGAACATTAAGCTGCGGCTGCGGGGTCTTCTGCGCTTCGACCGACAGCCGGCTTTCCAGCTGCTCCGCCGACACGGGCTCGTCGTTCCAGTAGATGTGGCCATCTTCCTGGATCGCCAAGGTGATCGGCGGCGTCTTCGGCGCTTCCTCGATCTTCTTCAGCGTGGCATCGGGCAGTTTGATCTCGACCTTATGCGTCATCAACGGCGCCGTGATCATGAAGATGATCAACAGCACCAGCATCACGTCCACGAGGGGCGTGACGTTGATGGTGGCCATGGGGCCGCCAGTGTCACCGCCTGAACTAAAGGCCATGTCCGAACTCCAGAACTACGCTAAATGAGGAGGCTTGTTGCTTAACGCTTGCCGCCGACTTCGCCGACGCGCGAGCCGGTAGCGAAGAAGTCGTGCAGGTCGTGCGCGAAGGTGTCGAACTTGTTGTTCGTGACGCGGTTCAGGCGCACGAAGAAGTTGTATGCGAGCACCGCCGGGATGGCGACGAACAGACCGATGGCGGTCATGATCAGCGCTTCACCGACCGGGCCGGCCACGGCCTGAATCGAGGACTCGCCGCTGGCGCCCAGGCGCAGCAGGGCGTGGTAGATGCCCCACACGGTGCCGAGCAGACCGACGAACGGAGCGGTCGAACCGACGGTGGCGAGCACGGTCAGACCGGCTTCCAGACGCGAGCTTTCGCGGGTCACGGCCTGACGCAGGGCGCGATCGACGAACTCCGAGCGGTTCAGCGACTCGACCAGGCGCGAACCTTCGTGGCGCTGGTGGTGAGCGGCGGCCTGAGCGGCATCGAGCGCGATCTTCGAGAACGGCTCGCTGCGCGACTGCTCTTCCATGTAACGGATGGCGTCCTGGGCGTTCGGGGTTTCCCAGAACGTGCTGACGACGCGGTCCGAAGAGCCGCGCAGGCGCAGGTTCTTAACGAAATTGATGACGATCCAGTACACCGACAGAACCGACATCAGCAGGAGCGTGATGAACACGACCCAGCCCACGAAATCGAAGTTCTGCGCCAGATGCATGAAGCTCATCTGCTGGAGCGCTTCTGCGTTGGAGCCTCCAGCGGCGGCGGTAGTGGTTTGCTGCAGCATGACGCTTACCTTTGTAATGTCGTGGAAAGGAAAGAAGGTAGTACGTATTACGTAAAGTGACTTACGACAGTCCCTGGACCCCGATCAGGTCGGCGGGACGAAATCCACGGGCACGCGGACGCGACTTGCGACCGGCTGACCGTTGCGCATTTCAGGATTGAAGCGCCACTTGCGTGCGGCATCCATGGCCGCTCGGTCCAGATTACGGTTACGGCTGGACTTCTCGACCTGCACGTCCAGCACGTTGCCCTGGCCGTCGATGCTGATCACGAGGACTACGGTACCGCCCACGCCCTGACGGGCTTCGGTCGGCGGGTACTTCGGCGGATTCAGACGACGCGAGGACGGGTCCACGCTCGAGCCGATGTCGCTGGCGACCGACGGCGGCGCGGGCGGAGCCGGCGGCGGCGCGGGCGGATCGATCGGGCTCGGATCCAGGTTCTCGACCGGCGGTTGATCCGGCGGCGGAGGGGTCGGGGTCGGTCGCGGCGGGGACAGTTCCTTCGGAGGCTGCTTGAGCTCCTTGGGCGGTTCCGGCGGCGGCGGCGGCGGCGGCGGGGGCGGCGGCGGCGGCTTGATGATGTTGACCATCGTCACCTCCTCTTTGTCCTGCTGCTGCGCGGGCGGTGTCATCGGGGCCAGCAACAGCAGGAGCGCCGCGGCATGCACGGCGATCGCGCAGGAGATACCGGCAATACGTGCCCAGTTCAAACCTTCGCGGTCGTCATCATTCCTAACTTGGAGTTCGAGGTCTTGCGTCATGCCGTCAGCTCGGGAGGTGTTTCCGGACGCCGGGGCGCCGCGGGCCATCGTTCGGTTCCTGCAACCGTTTCCAGTCGCGGGAACCTCCTAGCATATACCAAACCGCGTCACAGGTTCCAAGCGCGGTTGGGCTCTACACACTGAAATTACTTGCCTTTCAGCGCGAGAATCTTCTTGGCGTCATCGGGCTTCTTAACGCCCTTTGAGATCGCCTGCTGGGCAGCTTCCTTGGCCTCGGGGATGCGGTCTTCCTGCCACAGTACACGGGCGAGATTCAGGTACGTCTCACCGTCTGGTGCGAGCGGAGCCGCTTTCTTGTACGCATCGATCGACTTGCCAGCCTGATCGGAGAAGTAATAGGACTGCGCCAGCGCCACGTAGGCCTGGTAGTCCGGCTTGAGGATGCCCTTTTCCAGGCCCTCGTTGATGACGCCCGCCGCTTCCTTCTCCTTGCCATCCAGATTCAGATAGGTGGAGTAGAGCTGACGGTAGTCCTTGTCTTCGGTGAACTGGCCGGCGGCGCGCATCTTCTCGAGCACCACGGCGGCCTTGTCGAGCATGTCGGACTGCGAGTAGACCGCGGCGACGTTCATCTGCGCGCGCTTGTCGTTGGGCGACTTGGCGGCGATGGCTTCAGCGACCTTGGCCGCTTCGGCGCCCTGGTTGCTTTCCACGTAGGTCGCCATCAGCAGCTGCTGCCACTCCGGCTTCGGATCGGGCGAGGCGTCAATGGCGGCCTTGATGACCTTGGCGGCCTCCGCGTGGCGCTCCAGGCGATACAGCGCATTGCCCTTGACGATCAGGTGCTCGGGCTTGGTGCTCTTGGATTCGGTCAGGAAGCGGTCCATCGTCGCCAGCGACTCGGCGTACTGCTCTTCCTGCAGCTGCAGCTGGGCCAGGACGAACATGCGGTCGAAGTGGCTGTTGTTGTCCAGGCCGTTGATGTCGATGGCCTTCTTCAGGTACTCGATCGCGGCCTTGTTGTCGTCGGCGTCGTAGGCGACCTGGAAGCCGATCTGGGCGGCGAAGGAACGCTCGTACGGGTTCAGCCCGGTGTCGGCGATGATCGCATCGGCCTGGGCGCGCGCGTCGGCGGGCTTTTCCTTGTTGAACGCGTCCATCATCTTCTGCAGCTTGGCGCCGCCCTTCGACGAGGCCTTGGCGTCCGGCGCGACGCGGGTCGCGTTGGGGTACTGGTTCTCGACCTTCTTGCCGTCTTCGCTCTTGCTCCGGCGCGAGTTGGCGCGGCCGTTGTCGCGAAGGTTGCTGGCGTTCTCGCGCTTCTCGGTCTGGCGCTCGGTGTCCTGCTGAGCGGCCGCCTGGGGGACAGCGCCGAACAGCACCACCGCGCCGATGGCGGCGGCGAGCAGGGTGCTATGGCGGGTGGGTTGCTTGTTCATGGACTCACCTCAAAAGAGCTCAGCGGCCGCAGACCGTGGGGCCTCGCGGCGGGACGGCGCAAGGCCAAGGGGCCGCCAACCTAACAGAAACCTGGGCCGGCGCGATACGGGTCTGCACATCCTTTTCACACTCGACATCATCCACACTTGGGCGTACGGCCGGCCGCGCGGGCCTGTTCGTAAACCGGAATCAGCGACCCGGCGCGGGCGTTCAACTCCTGGATGCGCGACTGCGGATCGGGGTGGGTGGACAGCCATTGCGGGGGCCGCGAACTGCTGGCGGAAATCATGTTCTGCCACAGGTTCACCGCCTGCCGCGGGTCGTAGCCGGCCTGCGCCATCAGGCGCTGGCCGACCACGTCGGCCTCGCTTTCCTGGGTGCGCGAGCCCGGCAGCAGGAACGCGGTCTGCAAGGCCGCGCCGCCGAGCTGACTGGTCGCGCTGGCGGCGCCGTCGCCGTAGCGCGCGCCCATCAAGGTGCCCAGGATGTTCAACGCGGCCTGACTGCCCATCTGGCGGGTGATGCGCTCATCGTGATGGCGCGAAACCACGTGGCCGATTTCATGCGAAATCACCGCCGCAAGTTGGTCCTGATTCTTCGCGACCGTGAAAATCCCCGTATTTACGCCAACCTTCCCGCCCGGCAGGGCAAAGGCGTTGGGCGAGGAATCGACGAAAACCGCCACTTCCCAGTTGGATTGCCAGCCCGGCGGCAGTTGCCCGGTGATCGAATTGACCACGCAGCGCACGTAGGCGTTCTGGCGAGCGTCGGTGCTCAGGCGCTCTTTGCTCTTGGTCTCCTCGAAGGCCTGCGCGCCCATCTGGTCGAGCTGCGCTTTCGAGATCGCGCCGACATGCTGAGTGCGCCCGGTGGGCGAGGTGGTGGTGGCGCAGGCGGCGACCAGGGATGCGATCGACAGCCCCAGCACAAGACGTTTCATACCGGCGTTCCCCATAACGATTCGACCGTTGTAGCCCGGCCTGGATTAACAAATCGTCAATAGCCGGCGCAGCGGCGCCGGCTCAGGCGAGCAGGGCCAGACAGGCGATCAGATTGTTGCCGGCGTGGGCCAGATACGCGGTCCACAAACTGCCGGTGCGGCGGTAGATCCAGGCGAACAACGCGCCCATCAGCGCGTACACCGACCACAGCAGCACCATGCCCCAGCCGCTGCTGGCGCCCAGGCCCGGCGGTTCGTGGACCAGCGCGAAGGCGGCCGAACTCAGCGCCACGCCCAGCCACGGCCGCCCCGCGGCCCACAGGCGGCCGAACAGCACGCGACGGAACAAGAGTTCTTCGTAAGCCGGCGCGATCAGCACCGCGAAGATCAGCAGCGAGCGCGGATGCGTGCGGATGATGTCGCCGAGCACCTGATTGGTCGGGGTGATGTCGATCCCCATTTTTTGCGCGAACGTGCTGACAACAGCGCTGTAACCGCTGCATACGATCAGTGCGAAAGCGATCCATCCCCAGCTCGATCGATGCCACAACGCGCGCCACGATTCGGCCCGTTCGACGGTGTTCGCATTTCGACGAAAGTAGTAGACGAACAAGGCGCTGATCGCGGTCGCGACCAGGCTCACGACGATCAAAAGCAGGGGATCGAGCGCGATTTGCGCAGAATCGATGCCGCGCAATCCCTGCACGAAGCCGACCGCGGCCACGCCGAGCAGCGACAAGCCGGCGAGCAATGCGATCGCCAGCGACAGGTCGAGGAAGAATCCGCCAACGGCGGTGAACAACGACGCAGGCGATGTGCCTGTGTGTGCGTGCGATGCGGATGACGCGCGCGCATCGGCATTGTCGAACGCGGCCGGCGGCGACGCCGGCGACGCGGCGAGGGCGCGCTCGCGCGCGCCGTCGCGTGGCTCGCCCGATCCGGCCGTTACGGCCGGATCGGGCGCTTGCGGGTCACACGTCGAGATTGGCCACCTTCAGCGCGTTGTCCTCGATGAACTCGCGGCGCGGTTCGACCACATCGCCCATCAAGGTGCTGAAGATCTGATCGGCGGCGACGGCGTCTTCGATGCGCACCTGCAGCAGGCGCCGCGTTTCCGGATTGACCGTGGTGTCCCACAGCTGCTCGGGATTCATTTCGCCCAGGCCCTTGAAGCGCTGGATCGCGCGGCCCTTCTTGGCTTCCTCGAGCAACCACGCCTGCGCCTGGGCGAAACTCGTCACCGGCTGGGCGCGGTTGCCGCGGATGATCTGCGCGCCTTCGCGCACCAGTCCGTGCAGCAGCGCCGCCGCTTCGCGCAGCGAACGCAGCTCGCCGCCTTCGAACGCCGACAGCGGCAACACCTGCACCAGGGTCTGGCCCATGTGCGCGCGCGTGACCAGCAACGCGGCCTGGCGGGTTTCGTTGGCCGGATGCAGCTGCAGCGAATAACGCGGCTTGCCGAGCCCGGTCTGGTTGAGGCGCTTTTCCAGCGCGTCGAGTTCGTGGCGCTCGTCGATGTTGGCGAGCAGGTGCGCGGTGTCAAGCGGAGTGAAATCGATCAGCGCCTGCAGCACGTTGGGGTCGTAGCGATGCGCGTTGCGAGCGATGGTCTCGCGCGCGCCGGCGTAGGCCAGCAGCAACTTCTCCAGCGACGCGCCTTCGATCGGCAACTCGCCGGTCGCCGGAATCAGCGACGCGCCTTCCACCGCGTTGTTGGCCAGGTACTGGTCCAGCGCCGCGTCGTCCTTGAGATAGATCTCGTTCTTGCCCTGCTTGATTTTGTACAGCGGCGGCAAGCCGATGTAGATGTGCCCGCGCTCGATCAACTCCGGCATCTGCCGGTAGAAGAACGTCAGCAGCAAGGTGCGGATGTGCGAGCCGTCGACGTCGGCGTCGGTCATCAGGATGATGCGGTGATAGCGCAGCTTGTCCGGGTTGTACTCGTCCTTGCCGATGCCGGTGCCGAGCGCGGTGATCAGCGTGCCGACTTCGGCGCTGCCGAGCATGCGGTCGAAGCGCGCGCGCTCGACGTTGAGGATCTTGCCCTTGAGCGGCAAGATCGCCTGCGTCTTGCGGTTGCGGCCCTGCTTGGCCGAGCCGCCTGCCGAGTCGCCCTCGACGATGAACAGTTCGCTGAGCGCCGGATCTTTCTCCTGGCAATCGGCGAGCTTGCCGGGCAGGCCGGCGATATCCAGCGCGCCCTTGCGGCGGGTCAGGTCGCGGGCCTTGCGCGCGGCTTCGCGGGCGCGGGCGGCGTCGATGATCTTGCCGGTGATGGCGCGGGCTTCGTTGGGGTGTTCTTGGAGGAACTCCTCCAAACGTGCACCGAACGTGCTCTCAACGACCGGGCGAACCTCGGAACTGACCAGCTTTTCCTTGGTCTGCGAGGAAAAGCTGGGGTCCGGCACCTTCACCGACAGCACCGCGATCATGCCTTCGCGCATGTCGTCGCCCGACAGCGCCACCTTGGCCTGCTTGGCGATGCCGCTGTTCTCGATGTAGTTGGTCAGCGTGCGGGTCAGCGCGGCGCGGAAACCGATCAGGTGGGTGCCGCCGTCTTTCTGCGGGATGTTGTTGGTGAAGCAGAACATCGTTTCCTGGTAGGAATCGGTCCACTGCAGCGCCACGTCCACGGTGATGCCGTTCTGCTCGCCCGACACCGAGATCACGTTCGGGTGCAGCGGCGTCTTGACCTGGGCCAGATGCTCGACGAAGGAGCGGATGCCGCCCTCGTACTGGAACAGGTCGCGCCGGCCTTCGCCGCGCTCGTCGATCAGGGTGATCTTGACGCCGGAATTGAGGAACGACAGTTCGCGCAGGCGCTTGGCCAGGATGTCGTAGTGGAATTCGACGTCGCTGAAGATTTCCACCGCCGGCTTGAAGCGCAGCAGGGTGCCGCGCTTGGGCGAATCCTCGATTTGCTTGAGCGGGTACAGCGGCTCGCCCAGCGCGTATTCCTGCTGGTGATGGTGACCGTCGCGCCAGATGTCGAGCCACAGGTGCTCGGACAGCGCGTTGACCACCGACACGCCCACGCCGTGCAGACCGCCGGAAACCTTGTAGCTGTTGTCGTCGAACTTGCCGCCCGCGTGCAGCACGGTGAGGATCACCTCGGCCGCCGACACGCCTTCTTCCTTGTGGATGTCCACCGGAATGCCGCGGCCGTTGTCGAAGCAGGAGACCGAACCGTCTTCGTGCAGGGTCACGATCACATCGTCGGCGTGGCCGGCGAGGGCTTCGTCGATCGCGTTGTCGACCACCTCGAACACCATGTGATGCAAGCCGGTGCCGTCGTGGACGTCGCCGATGTACATGCCCGGGCGCTTGCGCACGGCCTCGAGTCCGCGCAAGACGGTGATCTTGCTGGAGTCGTAGGTCTGGTTTTGCGGGGGCTGCGGCGTGGACGGCTCGGCGGTCGGGTCTTGCGAGGGGTCGTGCTCGGTGTTGGTCATTGCGTCAACAGGCTCCGACGACGCGCGGGTCCGGCGGGGCCGCCGGGACGCGTCGAGACACATAAAAAAGTGATTGAAGTATAGCAGGCGGGAGAGGGCGCTCCGCGGCCGCAGAACGGCGAGGAAGGCCGGCGCGGCACCTCGGACGGGGCGACCCGGCGCCCGGGTGCTCCGGCGCGCCGCCAGCGTCTTAAATGGGGCCGCCGCAGGCCGATTTAAACCTGGGCGACCCCGTGGGGTCTATGTTTCACGTGGAACATGGTTGGATTGGGGTTGGAGGGGCTTGAGGTGTGGTTGCGAGGCCTGGATCGGCGCGACAACTTGCGGGCCGATCGCCGCAGTGATGCTTGGTCGGCTGGTCGGCTGGTCGGCTTGGTCGGCTTGGTCGGCTGGTCGGCTGGTCGGGCGGGTCAGCGAGCAGGGCGCGGAAGCCTGGGCACCGCGCCACTACCGATGAGCCCGGAACCGGGCTTCTACGATTACCCGCCCACCAGTTGCCCATGTTCCACGTGGAACCTGGTCAATTCGACCCGCATCCCGGCCAAAGCCGGCGGCGCCTCGGTCCCGGTGATGAAGACCTGCGCCTTCGACGCCAGCAACCGCTCCAGTACCCGCTGCTGGTGATTGCGATCAAGCTCCGAGGCCAGATCGTCCAGCGCCACCACCGGCCATTCGCCGCGGATCGCTGCGTGATGCTCGGCCTGGGCCAGCAAGGCCGACAACGCGGTGAGCTTGGCCTGGCCGCGCGACAGGGCTTCGCGACCGGGAATGGCGCCGTAGCCGATCCGCCAGTCGGCCCGGTGCGGGCCGACCGAGGTGTAGCCGGCCAATTGGTCGCGATCGCGGGCCAGGAGCAGGGCATCGGCCAGTGGAAATTCCTCGCGGCGCCAGCCCGGCAGGTAATCCAGGCGCACCGCGCCCAGGGACGGCGCCAGTTCGGCTGCCAAGGCGGCGAATCTCGGCTGCAGCTCGTCCAGGTACTGCTGGCGCCGTCGGGTCAGCGGTTCGCCGGACTCGGCCAGCTCCCGGTCCCAGGCATCCAGCTGGCCGTCGCGGGCGCGGGCCTTGAGCAGGGCATTGCGCTGCTTTAGCGCCCGGGTATAGCGGCGCCACAGCGGAGTGAAGTCATGTTCCACGTGGAACAGGCCCCAATCGAGGTAGCGCCGGCGGATTTCCGCGGCCCCGGTGATCAGGGCGTGGCTGCCGGGCTCGAAACTGACCACGGCCAGGGCGGCGCAGAGTTCGCCGAGCTGGGATACGGCTACGCCGTCCAGCCGCCCGACCCAATCCTGGCCGCTGTGGCGCAGGCCGGCCTTGCGCCGTTGCTCGCGGCGGGCCTCCTGCCATTCAACGAAGATTTCCAACGCCGGGTCGCCCGACCGGATCAGGCCGTCGCGCACGCGGCCGCGGAAACTGCGACCGTAGGCCATCAGGTGCAGGGCTTCGAGCAGGCTGGTCTTGCCCGCGCCGTTCTCGCCCGTGATCAGGTTGATCCCGGGCGCCGGCAACAAGCTCACTTCGGCGAACCGGCGGAGACCGCGGGCGTCCAGGCGGGTTACGTGCATGGGGGAAATGATCGCAGATTGGGTTGACGGGCGGCGGGCGCGGCTCGGTTTCAGGCGCGGGTTGCGCCTGCCGCAACGGAAACGGCACGAGCTGCGAAACGCCGCCCCGGACTGCACGGGCAATTGGGCCGGGCAGGAGATCCGCCGGAACAGGCTTTGCGGAGAAATCCCTGCGGCGGGAACAGAGCAGCCCCGGACCCAAGGGTTAACGGGGCTGCTACAGCCAGGTCCGCGCCCGGCACCAATCCGGACCCGTCAACGAAAAACGCCCGGTTAAGAACCGGGCGTCTTCGTGTTCCACGTGGAACCTGACTCGATAACCCGAATCAGAGCCTCAGCGGCATCACCACATGGCGGCAACGCTCGTTGGAGGCCTCGCGCACCAGCGCCGACGAGTTGGCGTCGCGCAGCGCGATGACCACGTGTTCGTCGCGCAGGGCGGTCAGGGCGTCGAGCAGGTAGTTGACGTTGAAGCCCACAGCCAGGTCATCGACCTTGGTGTCGGCTTCGACTTCTTCCTGCGCTTCTTCCTGCTCGGGGTTGTGCGCGCTGATCTTGAGCTGGCCCGGGGTGACTTCGATGCGCACGCCGCGGTACTTCTCGTTCGACAGAATCGCCGCGCGCTGCAGCGAGGCGCGCAGCACTTCGCGCTCGATCCGCACTTCCTTGTCGGCGCCGATCGGAATCACCGCCTCGTAATCGGGGAAGCGGCCGTCGATGAGCTTGCTGGTGAAGGTGACATCGTCGCGCTTGATGCGGATGTGGCCGCGGCCCATTTCGAGCTCGACCTCGCGATCGCCGCCTTCGAGCAAACGCTGCAGTTCCTGCACGCCCTTGCGCGGCACGATGATCTGGCGCTTGGCCTGGGCGTTGCCTTCGAACGGCGCCTCGCACAGGGCCAGGCGGTGACCGTCGGTAGCGACGCAGCGCAGGCTGGTCTCGCGCAGGTCGAACAACAGACCGTTGAGGTAATAGCGCACGTCCTGCTGGGCCATCGCGAACGCGGTGCGTTCGATCAGCTCCTTCAACGCCGCTTCCGGCACGCGCACGCGCTCGGTGGCCTCGACTTCGTCGATCGACGGGAAGTCGTTGGCCGGCAGGCTGGCCAGGGTGAAGCGCGAGCGACCGGCCTGGACGGTGATCTTCTCCGCCGTCTGGCTGACCGTGACTTTGCTGCCGTCGGGCAGGGCGCGAATGATTTCGAACAGCTTGCGCGCCGGAATCGTGGTTTCGCCGTCCTTCGCATCCTCGACCGCCACGCGGGAAATCATTTCGACTTCCAGGTCGGTGCCGGTCAGCGACAGCTGCCCGTCCTTGACCTGCACGAGCAGATTGGCGAGGACCGGCAAGGTCTGCCGGCGTTCGACGACATTGACCACTTGGGCCAACGGCTTGAGAAAGACTTCGCGTTGCAGACTGAAACGCATGCGGACCCCTTGGCCGTCTGTGGGCGCAAGCCCAATTACTAAAGAGATGTATAAATCAAAAGCATGGTGGAGGTGGAGCGGCGAAAAACGTTGGAGAACGTATGTAACGCTTTGATATCCATACGTTTTTCGGTACTTCAAAAGCGGGTAGAACCGGCCTTGGGGACCGGGTAGAACCTGTGGATAAATTCGGCGCCTCTGGGCGGCCTCTAACTTGTCCACAGCTTGTGCGTCTTTCGTCCCCCAACTTATGCCTTTCGCATCAGTGGTTTACGAATTACCTTGTGTCTCGCCGCAGTGACACGGCCTCACGGCAGCTGAAATCGCGGTGCGTGCTGGCGAAACCTCCAGCGTTCCCGTTCCTTCCGCGCAAACCTTCGCACCTCACGATCCGACGCTTCCCGAGACGACTTACGAGGTAACGGCAACCCTGCAGCAGCGGTCCTGCGATCTCAGACGATGAGCGCGGCCGGCAGCGCGGTCGAGCCTATACGTTGGAGCGTGATCGGCGAACGCGGCGCTCCGGGTTCGAAGCCCCCGCAACACCCGCCTCACAACAATCACTTCGTTTCTTTCCGCCGATGCAACGGCCCGTGCAACCGACCGCGCACCCGGCTTGTACGACACAGCGGTTCTTTCTCTCCTTCCGGCTAGGCGTTGCCGCCGCCGCCGGAACGACTTACTCGCTGAGTTTACGAATCAACTTGTCCCAGTCTTCCCGCAGCTTGCCGTCGGTTTCCATCAACGTGCGGATCTGACGGCAGGCGTGCAGAACGGTCGTGTGGTCGCGGCCGGCGAACGCGTCGCCGATTTCCGGCAACGAGTGTTCGGTCAACTCCTTGGTCAACGCCATAGCGACCTGGCGAGGACGGGCGAGCGAACGGGTACGCCGCTTCGACAACAAGTCCTTGATCTGGAGGCCGTAGTAGTCTGCCACGGTCTTCTGGATGTTGGGGATGCCGATCGCGTGCTGCTGCGCCCGCAACAGGTCGCGCAGGGTTTCCTGCGCGAACTCGACGGTGATGGCGCGGCCGGTGAAATTGGCCCGCGCGGTCAGGGTGTTGAGCGCGCCTTCCAGGTCGCGCACGTTGCTGCGCATCTTCTTGGCCAGCAGGAAGGCGACTTCCTCCGGCACCGCGGCGCCGCGTTCCTTGGCCTTGGAAATCACGATCTGGGCGCGGGTCTCGAAGTCCGGCGGCTCGATCGCCACCGACAGGCCCCAGGCCAGGCGCGACTTCAATCGCGGCTCAAGGCCCTCGACCTCGCGCGGATAGCGGTCGCAGGTCAGGATGATCTGCTGCTTGCCGTCGAACAGCGCATTAAAGGTATGGAAGAACTCTTCCTGGGTGCGGTCCTTGCCGGCGAAGAACTGGATGTCGTCGATCAGCAGCGCGTCCACGCGTTGGAACTGGCGCTTGAACTGATCCATCGTCTTATCCTGCAGCGCCTTCATCATCGCGCTGAAGAACTGTTCCGAACGCAGGTACATCACCCGCATGGCCGGATTGGCCTCGCGCATGGCGTTGCCGGCGGCGAACATCAGATGGGTCTTGCCCAGGCCCGTTCCCCCGTACAAGAGCAGCGGGTTGTGCGCGCGTTCGCCGGGTTTCTGCGCCGCCTGCCAGGCCGCGGCGCGGCCGAGCTGGTTGCTGCGGCCTTCGACAAAGTTGTCGAAAGTGTAGTGATTGTCCAGATTGCCCTGGAACGGCTCCGGCGGCGCCACCGGGCGCGGCGCGCTCACGGCGATGTCCGGCTCGCGCGCGGGCAACGGCGCGATGCGCGGCAGCGAGCCGATTTCCAGGCTGACATCGTCGCTGCCGGCGAAATACGACAGCAGTTCGCGGATCCGGCCCAGGTAGCGTTCGCGCACGTGTTCGACCACGAACGCGTTCGGCGCGTAGAGCACGGTCTTGGTGTCGCGCTGCGTCGCCTGCAGCGGTTTCAACCAGGTGTGGACGTCCTCGACCGGGAATTCGGCTTCGAGGCGTTCAAGGCAGCGGGGCCAGGCTTCCATCTGTGCTGTGAGTCTTCTTTATGCGTGATGCGGTCGGCCGGGCGGGGCGGTGAGGCCGGGCGACGGACGAAAGCGGCCCAACGCACGATGCGTACATCGCGACGAAGGAGGCCGGGGGGTCGGTCAGACTACCATCGCCGCCGGGTCCGGAACAGGACTAATCCACAGGTTCATGCACAGGCTGGGGCGACCGCTTTGGCGGCGCCGGTCGCGCAACGCAAAGCGCAGACGAAACAAAGAGTTGACCCGAACTTGTGCGATCCCGTAGAATCCGCGGTCCTCTACGCCAGTTACAGCCGAGCCGATCATGGCCACGAAGCGCACCTACCAGCCCAGCAACCTCAAGCGCAAGCGCGACCACGGTTTCCGTGCCCGCATGGCGACTGCCGACGGCCGCAAGATCCTCGCCCGTCGTCGCGCCAAGGGCCGCAAGCGCCTGACCGCCTAAGCGTTGCCGGCCGCCTGTCGCGATCTTCCCGATCCGGCGTCCAGCGGCCGCCCGCCTGCAATGAATTCGACCCGCTTCCCGCGCACCGCGCGGGTACGCGCGCGCTCCGATTTCGACCGTATATTCAAGCATGGGCGGCGCGTGGCGCTGCCCGTGCTTGCTTTGCATTTCCAGGCCGACGATTCCATCGCGCCGCGCCTGGGCCTTGCGGTCTCGCGTAAGGTCGATCCGCATGCGGTCGGCCGTAACCGCATCAAGCGTGTGCTTCGCGACGCCTTCCGCCACGTCCGCGCCGAGCTGGCCGGTGGCGACTATGTCGTGGTCGCTCGACCCGGCGCATCGCGCTGCAGCGGCGAGGAACTCCGCGTCGCCTTCCACAGTCTGCTCAAGCGCGGCGGCACCCGTCCGGCGCTCGCATTGCCCGCAACTGCGGCGCCCGGCACAATGCCGGCCGCTTCCCCTTCCGACCCCACGCCGGACCCCGGTCCCGGCTGAGCCTGCCTGCTGCCCATGAACCAGACCCGTGCTTTTCTGATCCTCGCCTGGCTGATGGTGGCGACCTTGCTATGGATGGAGTGGGGCAAGGAGAAATCGGCTCCGCCCGTGCCGCCGCCGAGCGCGGTCGCACCGGCCAGCAGCGTGCCGGTCGCCTCCGGCGTCGCCGCCACGGCCGCCGTGCCGGGCGCGCCGACCGCGGCCACGCCGGCGGTTCCCGGCGGTTCCACCGTCAGTACTGCCGCGGCCAACGGCGCCGAACCGGCCGTCACCGTCACCACCGGCGTATTCAAGGTGACCTTGCGCGGCGGCGAGATCAGCGAAGCCGATCTGCTGCGTTACCCGGTGAGCTCCGAGCCCGACAGCCCGCCGATGCGGCTGCTGGCCAGCGACTCCAGCTTGTACTTCGTCGCCCAGAGCGGCTGGGTCAGCCAGGGCAACGCCGCGCCGACGCACGAGTCGGGCTTCCGTTATGCCGGCGAGCAGCGCGATCTGGTCCTGGCCAAGGACGCGAAGGACATCGCCGTGCCGTTCGTATGGACCGGCCCGAACGGCGTGACCATCACCCGCACCTACACCTTCCGCCAGGGCGACTACGCGATCAAAGTGCGCGATGAAGTCAGCAACGGCAGCACCGCGCCGTGGCAGGGCTTCGTCTATCGCCAGCTCAGCCGCGTGCCGCGCGAACTGGCGCGCAAGGGGCCCTTCAGCCCCGAGCAGTACAGCTTCCAGGGCGCGGCGTGGTACAGCCCGGCCGACAAGTACGAGAAGCGCAAGTTCGACAAATTCGCCGACGGCAAGCTGGACAAGCAAGTCACCGGCGGCTGGATAGCGATGCTGCAGCACCACTTCTTCGCCGCCTGGATTCCGGGCGACAAGGACGCCGGCGAGTTCTCGCTGGAGCAGCTCAACGCCGGCGCCGCGCCGCAGTACCTGATCCGCGACCTCGGCCCGGGCGTCAACGTCGCTCCGGGCCAGAAGGCCACGACCGAAGCGCGCCTGTGGGTCGGCCCGAAGCTGGTCAAGGCGATCGAAGCGCAGAACGTGCCCGGCCTGGACCGCGCCGTCGATTTCAGCAGCTACAGCATCTTCGCGACCCTGGCCAACGGCCTGTTCTGGCTGCTGGAGAAACTGCACAACCTGTTCGGCAACTGGGGCTGGGCGATCATCGGCCTGGTGGTGATGCTGAAGCTGGCGCTGTATCCGCTGTCGGCCGCGCAGTACAAGTCGGCGGCGAAGATGCGCAAGTTCCAGCCGCGCGTGGCTCAGCTCAAGGAGCGCTACGGCGAGGACAAGCAGAAGTTCCAGATGGCGCTGATGGAGCTGTACAAGAAAGAGAAGATCAACCCGGTCGGCGGTTGTCTGCCGCTGCTGCCGCAGATGATCATCTTCATGACCTTGTACTGGATGCTGGCCGAGTCGGTGGAACTGCGCCATGCGCCGTGGATGCTGTGGATCCACGACCTGACCTCGCGCGATCCGTTCTTCGTGCTGCCGCTGATGAACATCGCGATCATGTGGACCACGCAGAAGCTCACGCCGATGACCGGCATGGACCCGGCGCAGGCCAAGATGATGCAGTTCATGCCGCTGATGTTCGGCGTGATCCTGGCGTTCCTGCCGGCTGGCCTGGTGTTGTACCAAGTCGCCAACGGCGGCCTGGGCCTGCTGCAGCAGTGGGTGACCACCAAGCGTTATGCCGAGGCGCCGGCGACGGCGGGCAAGGATAAGGACAAGGACTGAGGTTCGGTCTGGGTCGATTGATTCGATTCGCCCACGAAGCCCGCCGCAAGGCGGGCTTCGTGTTTGTGAGGTTGGGGCTACGTCGCGTGGCACTAACGGCCAACGCGGGTTAGGTCGCGCGGAGAGTTCGCTTTTGCTCGTCATTCCCGCGAACGCGGGAATCCAGTGCCTTTCGTGCGAGAACGCTTGAAGTCGCTGGATTCCCGCCTTCGCGGGAATGACGGCAAAAACAGCGCCCTACTGGCCGCGAATCGCGAATCCCGTTGCGGACCGTCCCCGAAATACATCCCCTTCGCCACCCCCGGATTTATGATCCTCCCCATGACCCCGCCCGCCGCCCGCGACACCATCGCCGCCATTGCCACCGCGCCCGGCGCCGGCGGCGTCGGCATCGTGCGTTTGTCCGGTTCTCGATCGCGCGGGATCGCGCAGACCATCGCCGCGCGCGAACTGCAGCCGCGCCACGCCCACTACGTGCGTTTCCGCGATGAAGCCGGCGAGACCATCGACGACGGCATCGCGCTCTACTTCGCCGCGCCGGCCAGCTACACCGGCGAGGACGTGGTCGAGCTGCAGGCCCACGGCGGCCCGGCGTTGCTCGAAGAATTGCTGGCGCGCGCATGTGCCCTGGGCGCGCGACGGGCGCGACCGGGCGAATTCAGCGAACGCGCGTTTCTCGAAGGCCGCCTCGATCTGGCCCAGGCCGAAGCCGTCGCCGACCTGATCGCCGCCGGCGACGCGCGCGCCGCCCGCGCTGCGCGGCGCGCGCTCGACGGCGAGTTCTCGCGCCGTGTCGAAGCCCTCGCCGCCGATCTGCTCGCGATCCGCGTGCACGTGGAAGCCGCGATCGATTTCGCCGACGAACCGCTCGACACCCTCGGCGGCGCCGCATTGCGCACGCGCTTCGCCGCCGCCTCGACCTCGCTCGACGATTTGCTCGCCGCCGCCGAACGCGGCCGCCGCCTGCGCGACGGGTTGCACGCGGTGATCGTCGGCCCGCCCAACGCTGGCAAGAGTTCGCTGCTCAACGCGCTGGCCGGCAGCGAGCGCGCCATCGTCACCGACATCGCCGGCACCACCCGCGATCTGCTGCATGAGACCGTGCGCCTGGACGGCGTCGAACTGACCCTGGTCGATACCGCCGGCCTGCGCGACGGCGGCGATGCGATCGAACGCGAAGGCATGCGTCGCGCGCGCGGCGAGCTGACCCGCGCGGACTTGGCGATCGTGGTCATCGACGCGCGCGCCCCGCACATCGGGCTGGCCTCGGTGTCGGACGCGATCATCGACGTGCCGGCGCGCTTGTTCGTCTACAACAAGATCGATCTGCTCGAATCCGACTACGACTCGCCCGGTCCGGCCGATATCGGCGGCGAGAATCGCGTATTCGTTTCCGCCCAGACCGGCGCCGGCCTGGACGCCCTGCACGCGCGCCTGCGCGCGCTGGCGCAAGGCGACGCGGCGGACGCGGCCGAAGGCGCGTTTACCGCGCGCGCGCGACACGTCGATGCGCTGCTGCGCGCGCGCGAGGAGCTCGACGACGCGCGCGCCCAGCTCGATCACGAAATGCTCGACCTCGCCGCCGAAGCATTGCGGCAGGCGCATGAAGCCCTGGGCGAAATCACCGGCCGCGTGCGCGCGGACGATCTGCTCGGGCATATCTTTTCGAGCTTCTGCATCGGCAAATAAGCCGATCGGCGGCCGCGCGCTTAAACGCGCCCGTGTCCGTAGCGCCGCCGGTATTCCGCCGGCGTCACGCCGAGCTGCCGCGCGAACGCGCGCCGCAAGGTGTCGGCATTGGCGAAGCCGCACAGCGCCGCGACCTGCTTGGGCGCGGCGGTGCCGGCTTCGAGCAGTTCGCGCGCGTGATCGATCCGCGCCAGTTCGACCCACGCCGCCGGAGTGATTCCAACTTCAGCCAGGAACAGCCGCGCGAAATGCCGCGGGCTCAATCCGGCGCGCGCGGCCAGCGCCTCGACGCTGTGATCGTCGGCAAGATGCGCGGCGACCCAACGCTGCACTTCCTGCAAGGCCGAGCGCCCGGCCGGATGCGCCTGGCCGCGGCGGCTGAACTGCAATTGCCCGCCCGGGCGCTTGAAGAACATCACCAACTGCGAGGCCACGCGCATCGCCAACTCGCGGCCCAGGTCTTCTTCGACCAAAGCGAGGGCGAGATCCAGGCCGGCGGTCACGCCTGCGGCGGTGCGCAGTTTTCCGTCGCGCACGAACAGCGCATCGGGTTCCACCGTCGTATCCGGGTACGCCGCCGCCAAGGCTTCGGCCGCGGCCCAATGCGTGGTGACGCGGCGCCCGTCGAGCAAACCCGCCGCGGCCAGCGCGAACGCGCCGGTGCAGACCGAACCGAAGCGCCGCGACTTCGCCGCGCTGGCGCGCAGCCAGGCGAGGACGTGATCCCGGGGCCGGGTGCGCGCAGCATCCGGTGCACCGGCGACCAGCAAGGTATCGAAGCGCTCGTCGGTGCGGCCGGCGATCAGGTCCGGCAGCAGGCGCACGCCCGATGAGCTGCGGATCGGCCCGGCCGCGCAGGCGACCACGCGCAGCGCGTAGGCCTCGCGGCCGCTCTCGGTATTGGCCTGGGCGAACACGTCGAGCGGGCCGGAGACATCGAGCAGTTGGACGCCGGGCAGGGCGAGGATCGCGATGGTTCGGGCCATGACATTCGCTTGCCGGCGGGCCGGCGTCGGCTGGACGCGTGAAATGGCAGTTTAAGACGTATTACGACGATTGAGGCCATGGCGGCCGGCGCCGAGCATGAAAGTCCCCACAGTCAGGCATCGCCATGAACTTCGATATCGACGGCATCCGCATTCCCGACAGCGCCTTGGCGCGCGAGATCACCGAGCTGGTCCGCGACACCGCCTCGCCGCTGCTGTTCCATCACTCCAGCCGGGTCTATTACTTCGCCGCGCTGGCCGGCCGCGAACGCGGGCTGAGCTTCGATCCCGAGCTGCTGTATTGCGGCTGCATGTTTCACGACATGGGACTGACCCATGTCCATAGCAGCGCCTGCGAACGCTTCGAAGTCGACGGCGCCAACGCCGCGCGCGATTTCCTGCGCGGTCACAGGATCGACGCACTCGATATCGACCGCGTCTGGACCGCGATCGCGTTGCACACCACGCCGGGGATCCCGCAGCACATGCATCCGCTGATTGCGCTGGTGACCGCGGGCGTGGAAATGGATGTGCTGGGGCTGACCTACGACCGCTACAGCGACGCGCAGCGCGAAGCGGTGGTGCGCGAGCATCCGCGCGGAGCGCGTTTCAAGGAAGACATCTTGCAGGCGTTCTACGACGGCATCCGGCATAAGCCGGAGACGACGTTCGGCAACGTCAAGGCCGACGTGATCGCCGACAAGCAGCCCGGATTCGTGCGCGGCAACTTCTGCAGCGTGATCCGCGAATCGAAGTGGGCGAGTTGAATCCGCGACGGCCGGCGCGGATGAACCGCGCCGGCTGTTGACATCGCGCCACGCGTCAGGCGGCGCGGGCGTAGTCGGTATAGCCCTGCGCGCCGCCGCCGAAATAACGCGCGCGGTCGCCTTCGTTCAAGGGCAGATCGTGACGCAGGCGGTACGGCAGGTCCGGATTGGCGATGAACGGACGGCCGAAGCCGATCAGGTCGGCCCAGCCCTTGCGCAAGGCTTCTTCCGCGCGTTGCTTGGTGTAGCGGCCGGAGTAGATCAGGCTGCCGCCGTAGACGATGCGCAGCGCTTCGCGAAACGCATCGGGCATGCCGGGCGCGTCGTCCCAGTCGGCCTCGGCGATATGGATGTAGGCCACGCCGATATCGTCGAGCAGTTTGGCCGCGGCCAGGTACGTGGCCTGCGGGGTGTCGTCGACCGCGCCTTGCAGCGTGGTCAGCGGCGCCAGGCGCACGCCCATGCGCTGCGGCCCGACTACGTCGGCCACCGCTTGCGCGACTTCGCGCAGGAAACGCAGGCGGTTGGGCAGCGAACCGCCGTATTCGTCGTCGCGGGCGTTGGCTTGCGAGTCGATGAACTGATTGATCAGATAACCATTGGCGCCGTGCAGTTCGACGCCGTCGAACCCGGCTTCGAGCGCGTTGCGCGCGGCCTGGGCGAAGTCGCGCACGATGGCGGCAATCTCCTCCACGCTCAACGCCCGCGGCGGCGAGTGCTGGACCATCTCGCCGACGCCGGCTTCCGGGCCGCGGCCTTCGGTATCGACGAACACTTTCACGCCTGGCGCGATCAGCGCCGACGACGACACCGGCGCCTGCCCGTCGGCCTGCAGCGCGACGTGGGAGACGCGGCCCACATGCCACAGCTGGGCGAACATGCGCCCGCCGGCGGCGTGCACCGCGTCGGTGACCTTGCGCCAGCCGGCGATCTGTTCGCGCGTGTAGATGCCCGGCGTCCAGGCATAGCCCTGGCCCTGGCGGCTGATCTGGGTGCCTTCGCTGACGATCAGGCCGGCGCCGGCGCGTTGCGCGTAGTACTGCGCCATCAGCTCGGTGGCGACTTCGCCGTGGGCGGCGCGCGAGCGGGTCATCGGCGGCATGACGATGCGGTTGGCGGTATCGAACCCGCCCAGGCGGTGTGAGGTGAACAACATGGTCGGTCTCTGGAAGCTGCGATTGCGATCAGTGTGGGGATCGCGGGGGCGATGAAAAATACGGCGGCGGGCAAACGACTCTTTCTGTTGCGGCAAGAATCGCTGCGGGGCCGGGCCGGATGCGTGGCGCGGTAGTCGCGCCGCCGCGCGCATCGGCGCGGCGGCACGCGCGGATCAATCCCAGGCCGGGGCGAGGCTGTCCGGATCGGTCAGGCGCTCGCCGCGATCCAGCGCGGCGATGCGCTGCATATCGTCGTCGCTCAAGCGCAGCGAGGTCGCCAGCAGATTGCTCGCGAGGTTCTCGCGCTTGGTCGAGGACGGAATCACCGCGTAGCCCAGCTGCATCGCCCAGGCCAGCGCGACCTGCGCGGGCGTGGCGTCGTGCTTGCGCGCGGTGTAGGCGACGACCGGATCGCTGAGCACCTTGCCGTAGGCCAAGGTCATGTACGAGGTCAGGTGGATGCCGCGCTGCTTCGCGAAGGCGGCGAGCTTGCGGTTCTGCAGATACGGATGCAGCTCGACCTGGTTGGTCGCGATTTCGTCCGCGCCGACCACGTCGATCGCGCGTTGCATCAGGTCGATATTGAAGTTGGACACGCCGATCGCGCCGGTCAGCCCCTGCAGCTTGGCCTGGGCTAGGGCGCTCATGAACTCGGCGACAGAAACCGCATCGTTTGGCGAGGGCCAATGGATCAAGGTCAGATCGACGCGGTCGGTGCGCAGCTTGCGCAGGCTGTCGCGCAGGCTCGGGATCAGCTTGTCCTTGGACAGATTGGCGACCCAGATCTTGGTGGTGATGAACAAGTCGTCGCGGGCCACGCCGCTGTCGGCGATGGCCTGGCCGACTTCGGATTCGTTGTCGTAGATCTGCGCGGTGTCGATGACGCGATAGCCGACCTCCAGGCCGTTGCGTACCGAATCGATGACGGTCTGGCCCTTGAGACGGAAAGTGCCCAGGCCGAAGGCGGGAATGGTCATGGCGAAACCTCGTGGTGGATTGGGGGAAGAGAGAAACGGATCAGTGCGCGGCGACGACGGCGCCGCTGGCGCGATCGGGCAGGCCGTCGCGACGGTCGAGCCAGCCGCTCCATGCGGTCAGGCCGAACGCGCCGAGCACCACCAGCGCACCGACCCACGGCGTGTGGCCCAGGCCCATGTGGGCCACGACCAGTCCGCCGGCCCAGGAGCCGCCGGCGACGCCCAGATTGAACGCGGCGATATTGAAACCGGCGGCGACATCGACCGCCTGCGGCGAGTAATGTTCGGCCTGCTTGACCACGTACACCTGCAGGCCCGGCACGTTGCCGAACGCGACCGCGCCCCAGGCCAGCGCCGTGAGTACCACCAGCCACTGGCTGTGCGCCGTGAAGCTGAGCACGAACAGCACCGAAGCCAGCAGCAGGAAGATCGTCTTCAGCGCCTTGATCGGGCCGTTGCGGTCGGCGAGCTTGCCGCCCCAGACATTGCCGAAGGCGACCGAGATGCCGTAGGCCAGCAGCACCAGGCTGACCATGTTCGGGCTGAAACCGGCGATGTCCTGCAGGATCGGCGCGAGGTAAGTGAAGGCGATCAGCGAGCCACCGTAACCGACCGCGGTCATCGCATAGACCAGCAACAGGCGCGGTTGCAGCAGCACCGCGGCTTGCTTGAGCAGCGGCGCCGGCGCGCTGTGGGCGATCTTCTTCGGCACGAACAAGGCGCTGCCGAGCATCGCGATCAGGCCGAACGCGGCGACTACCAGGAACGTGGTGCGCCAGCCGAAGTGCTGGCCGATGAAGGTGCCCATCGGAATGCCGGTGACGAAGGCGACGGTCATGCCGCTGAACATGGTGGCGATAGCGCTGGCGGCCTTGTCCTTCGGCACCAGGCTGGTGGCGATGATCGAGCCGACCGAAAAGAACACGCCGTGGGCGAGGCCGGTGAGGATGCGCGCGACGATCAGCGTGGTGTAGCCCGGCGCCATCCAGGCGACGAGGTTGCCGACGGTGAACAGCGCCATCAGCCCGACCAGCAGGGTCTTGCGCGGCACGCGCCCGGTCAGCGCGGTCAGCAGCGGCGCGCCGATGGCGACGCCGAGGGCGTACAGGCTGACCAGCAACCCGGCCGAGGGCAGGCTGACGCCGAGGTCTTCGGCGATGGTGGGGATCAGGCCGACGATGACGAACTCGGTGGTGCCGATGGCGAAGGCGCCGAGGGTCAAGGCCAGGAGGGCGAGGGGCATGGCGGGCATCCGGTGGATGGGGATGCGCAGTGTCGGCTGGGCGGGTTTGCTGAAAAATGGGGTTCTGGGCGAATTACTGTTGATATTTAATCAATAGTTGCGACCCACCCCTCGACTTGTCTGGGCGTTTGGGCCGACTGGCTTGCCAGGCTTCCACCGCTGAAGACCGTTTTAGCCTTGTCGCTGTCGCTGTCGCTGTCGCTGTCGCTGTCGCTGTCGCTGTCGCTGTCGCTAGCTGCCGCAGTCGTTGTCGTTGTTGTTGTTGTTGTTGTCGTTGCTGCTGCTGTTGTTGTTGCCGTCGCCAAGATTTTGCTTCGCTTCGCCTTTGTTTTTGTCGTTGCTGGGCGCGGCCTGTAACTCGCGAGACCAGGGACACCCGGAGGGCGGCGCACATGGACGTGCGCCGGGTGCCACCTTGGGCAGGATGCCCAATGTGGCACCTGCCTGCGCAGGCATCGCACTCGTGGCTCTTGATTCGAAACAGCTAAAGCCTTTTCTTTGGTTACTTTCTTTGTGGCTTTGGACAAAGAAAGTGACCCGCCGCTCCATGGCGGAAGCTTCATGCGTTTGATCTTGCTTAGACGTTTGATCTCGCTCTCGCTTGAGGCTTCTTTTGCTCGTCATTCCCGCGAAAGCGGGAATCCAGGGCCTTTCGTGCGAGAACGCTTGAAGTCGCTGGATTCCCGCTTTCGCGAGAATGACGGTAGGAGGGAGTGCGCAGGTCTGGTTGTTTCGGTCAGGGGCTTTCAGGTTCCTTAGAAGCTTCAACGCTTCAAGCAAGATCAAACGCAACAAGCAAGATCAAACGCTAAACGCTTCCGCCATAAAGCGGCGGGTCACTTTCTTTGTCCAAAGCGACAAAGAAAGTAACCAAAGAAAACGCATTGGCTGTTTCGAGTCAAAAGCCACGAGTGCGTAGCCTGCGCAGGCAGGTGCCACATTGGGCATCCTGCCCAAGGTGGCACCCGGCGCACGTCCATGTGCGCCGCCCTTCGGGTGTCCATCGGTCTCGCGAGTAACCAGCCGCGCCCAGCAACGACAAAAGAAGAGGCGAAACGAAGCAAAATCTTGGCAACAGCAACAGCAACAGCAACAGCAACAGCAACAGCAACAGCAACAGCAGCAATAGCAGCCGTCGCTATCGCCGCACTCGACATCTCAGTGGATGCTCAATTACTTCGCCGCGCTGTCGCCCAGACACGCAGAAACAATCGGCCGACAAAGCCGGCCGAATCGTTCAACACGAAAAGGGTCGCGCGATCCCGCGCAACCGCACTCAGCGATTGCCGCCAAACACCATCAGCAACAACATCGCCACGATCAACGCCGCCAACGAAGCGAAGAAAATCTTCACCCAGCTATAAGGCCGCTCACCCGCGATCTGCCCCGTGTAGCCGTTGGCCAACACCTGGAAACTGCGCGAGCCGTAGGTGTAGCTGACCAGCCACACCGGCACCAGGATGTGCTTGAAGGTGCGGCCGCGAAAACTCGCCTGCACCTGCAGATTGCGCTGCGTATCGCCCGGTACGTCGGCCGAACACAAGGCGCGGGTCTGCTCCTGCATCGACGCTTCGCCGCGCTGCGCGGCCTGGCGCAGATCCACCTGGTAACGCTCCACCAACCAACCGCGCACGAATTCCGGCGAGTACGCCTTCAAGTCCGTGGTGGTCGGAAACGTCCCGATCTGCTGCAACAAATCCTGGTGCACGCCGACCGTGCCCGGCACCAGTTCGTCGTCGAAGAAATGCTGCAGCGAACCCGAGGCGTCTTCCCAACGCGTGCGCTGCACCTGACGGGTCTTGCGCTCGCCGTTCTCGGTGTAGCTTTCGGTTTCGTAGTAGTGATAACCGGCCTCAGCCGTCCAACTGGCCGAGACGTGGGCGTCGAAGGTCCAGTACGGCAGGTAGATGCCCTTGAGCGTGTCGGTCAATGCCGCGCTCTTGAGCCGGTTCGGCGCGAACCAGCGCGTGCCGTACCACTTGCGGATCGAGTCGCGCACCTGGCCGTCGCTGATCTTGAACGGCAGCAGGCTTTGCGGCGTGACCGCGTCGCCGAGCGACTGGTGGTCGATGATCGACGGCGAACCGCAGAATTCGCAGCGATCGGCGACCTTGCCGTCGACGAACACCGAGATCGCCTTGCAGCTTTGGCACTGCACTTCGCGGCGCTGGGCATCGTCGCCGTAGCCGCGCTGATCGGCCGGATGCTCGGCCAGGGCCTTGACCAGATCCAGCTCGGCCACCTGCTCGCCCTGCGCTTCCTGCGCGGGCGACCAGGGCACGATGGTGCCGCAATAGGGACAGGCCAGCGACTGCTTGGCCGCATTCCATTGCAGATCCCCGCCGCACTCCGGGCAGGGATGTTTTCCGACGGTGGCGCTGTCCATCAGCCGCGCAGGAATTCTTCGAGCGCGGCCTTGGCGATGCGGGTGGCGTTGCCGATCTTGCGCGCCTTCAGATCGCCCGAGGCGATCGCGGCCATCACGTCTTCGACCGATACGCCCAGCTTGGCCGCTGCTTGTTCGGGCGTGAGCACGTCCAGCGCATCGGAAGGGGCCGCCGCGGCACCGGCCGCGGGCGCGGCAGCAGTATTGTTCTGCATGCTGCGCATCATTTCCTGGGCCATGCCGAAACCGATCGCCATCTGCGCCGCGCCGCCGGCCGCGCCGCCGTCGCTGCCGTTGGCCATCGAGGTGCCCATCTGGAATTTGACGTAGTCGTTGAGATTGCCGACCGCGCCCATGCTGGAACGCGCATCGATGGCCTTCTCCACTTCCGGCGGCACCGAGACGTTTTCCAGCAGGAAACTGGTGATCTCGATGCCGTACTTGGAAGTCATCGCCGGGTTGATGATCGGCAGCAACGCATCGCCGAGTTCGCCGTAGCGCGAGGCGACATCGAGCGCCGGCACCTTGGCGGTGGCGAGCGCATCGGTGAACACGCTGACGATGCGCGAACGCATGGTGTCGGCGAATTCGTCGAGACGGAAATTCTGGTCGGTGCCGGCGACTTCGCGCAGGAACTTGGGCGCATCGACGATGCGGAAGTCGTAGGTGCCGAACGCGCGCAGGCGGACCACGCCGAAGTCGGCGTCGCGCATCATCACCGGGTTGGAGGTGCCCCACTTGTTGCCGGTGAACAAACGCGTGTTGAGGAAATAGACATCGCATTTGAACGGCGAGTTGAAGCCGTACTTCCAGCCCAGGATGGTGGACAGGATCGGGATGTTCTCGGTTTTGAGCGTGTGCTTGCCGGGATTGAACAGGTCCGCGTACTGGCCGGCGGCGACGAACTGCACCTGCTGCGACTCGCGCACGATCAGCTGGGCGCCGTTCTTGATCTCCTTGTCGTCGTCCGGGTAGCGGAACGACAGCGTGTCGCGCGAGTCATCGGTCCACTCGATGATCTCCAGCAGCTCGCCCTTGATGAAACCCAGAATGCTCATGACCCGCTCCCGCTTCCTGCCTGTGGTGCGGCGATTCTAGAGCACGCCGATGGCGGCCCGGGCATCGGCGACGGCGGCGATCGCGGCGCCGCGGCGATGCCGGCGGCCGGCGCGCACGGGGCCGGATCGGGGCGGCCCGGTCCGGGGCCGCGCACCCGTCCGCGCAGTCCGGCGCCGGGGCCGGCGCGGCCGCGTTTCACAACTGCGACAGGGGTTCGGGACGTGCCGGGCGCGCCGCTCGCGCATGGCTGCGAACTGTGGCGGCGGTCGCGCGTTGCGGCGCAAACCGACACACCCGGTATCGGTCGGCGGCGCGATGGGTGGCACACTCGGCATCTGACGCCCATCCCGGGGACCACCGCAACCTGAATGCTTGACAAACGCGGCCCGCTAGCGCGTCCTATCGGACGTGCGCCCGGCCCCGTATCGGACGGGTCTCGCGTACTTCAGGGGAGCTTTTACCAATGATCGTCGCTAACTATGACCGGCGTAGCAGCCGGCTGTGCGTTGTAAAGCAGGTTTCCGTCGTGCTCGCGCTCGGATGCGCGCTGGCCGCCTGCGGGAAAAAAGAAGACGCCGCGCCCGCCACGGACGCGACGCCCGCGCCCGCCGCCACCGCACCGGCGGTGACCGCGCAGAACGCCGTTTCGGCCAAGGTCTCGGCCCTGACGGTGGACCAATTGCGCGAAGCCGCGCGCAAGGCGTATGTGGAAAACCGTCTCTACGCGCCGGCCGAGGACAACGCCGTCGAGTACTACCTGGCCCTGCGCGAAAAAGCGCCGGCCGATGCGGTCGCCTCCAGCGCGCTGACCGACCTGCTGCCGATGACGGTCATCGCGACCGAACAGAGCGTGGGCCGCGAGGACTTTGCCGAAGCCCAGCGCCTGGCCGCGCTGATCGAACGCGCCGACGCCCAGCATCCGGCGTTGGCCCGTCTGAAGGCCAGCATCACCGCCGCCCAGGACGGGGTGACCAAGCGCGCCGAGCAGGAAAAGCTCACCGCCGAGGAACAGGCCAAGAAGCAGGCCGAGCTGGAAAAGACCCGTCTGGACCAGCAGAAGCAACAGCAGCAGCAGGCCGCCCAGCAACTGGCGACCCAGCAGGCCGCCGAGCGCCAGGCCGCGACCCAGCGCGCCGCGGAGCAGAAAGCCGCCGAGCAACGCGCCGCCGAACAACGCAGCGCCCCCGAACCGGCCGCCGCGCCCGAGCGTCCGGCTCCGGCCGCCGCCGCGACGGGCTCGCCGAGCGATCTGCGCGCAGTGTCCACGCCGGCCCCGCGGTATCCGCCGGAAGCCTTGCGCGCCGGCACCTCCGGCGAGGTCCAGGTCGAGTTCACCGTCGGCACCGACGGCTCGGTCACGGCCGCGCGCGTGGTGCGTTCCAACCCGGCGCGGGTGTTCGATCGCGAAGCGGTCAACGCGGTGCGCAAGTGGCGTTTCCAGCCGGTTCCCGGACCGGTCACCACGCGCCGCACGATCGGCTTCAACCCGGGCGGCTGATCGCCCCGGTTCGAACCCATCGGCAAAACAAAAGCCCGGCGCAAGCCGGGCTTTTTTTGTCTGACGCCGCGGCCGCCGCGACACCGCGGCGGCCGCTCATCGCCGGCCTCAGCCGGAAATCGCCAGCTGCTCGTTGTGATAACGCCGCACCGCCGCGAACCACAGCAGCGCCGCCAGCCCGAACGCGGTGGCCAGGTACACCGCCCAGGTCTGGCCGGAGATCGCTTCGCCGCGGATCACTTTCAGCAGCAGCTGGTTCTGCGCCAGGAACGGCACCGTGAACTGCCACAGCTGGGTCTTGAGCGGATTGACCATCAACACGAAGGTCGGGATCAGCGGCATCAGCATCAGCCAGGTGATGTGGCTCTGCGCTTCCTTCAGGCTCTTGGCCGCGGCCGACAGGTAGGTCAGCAGGGCGGTGCCGATGAACGACATCGGCATCAGGATCAGCAGCATCTTGCCGATCGCCGGCAGGCCGACGTCGAGCATGCGGCCGATGCCGGTGGTCATCTGCGCGCTGAGCTTGAAGGCGAGCAGGGTCAGCAGCAGCGAGAACAGGCCCAGGATGCAGGCCGCGGCGATCTTGCCGCTGACGATCGCCCCGCGCGGCGCCGGCGTGGCCAGCAGCGGCTCCAGCGACTGGCGTTCGCGCTCGCCGGCGGTGGCGTCGATGATCAGGTACGCGCCGCCGATGAAGGAGGTCATGATCAGCAGATACGGCAGCAGCGCCGACAGCACCAGGCCGCGCTTGGCCTCGGGCGTGGCGACATCGCGATCGCCGACGTTGACCGGCTGGACGATGTTGGCCGAGATCCCGCGCGCCAGCAGCCGCAGCGCGCCGACCTGGCGGCTGTAGCCTTCCAGCGCCGCGCGTACGCGCCGGCTGGGGATTTCGGCGTCGCGGCGGGTGCTGTCCTGGACGATTTCCACCAGCGCCGGCTGGCCGTCCTTCCAATCCTTTGCGTAGTCCTTGCTGATGATCAGGCCGACGTCGCTGTCCTGGCTCTGGATCGCCGCGTCCAGATCCTTGGGTGCGGCAATGGCGACGATGTTCTGCGTGGCCAGGAACTTGATCAGGTTGGGCGCGTGCTCGGCGCCGCGCACCGGCACCCGCAACGCGGTGTCCAGCTGGGTGCGGGCGCGGTTCTCGGCCAGCGAGCCCATGCCCAGCATCAGCAGCGGATACAGCAGCGGGCCCATCAGCAGGGTGATGGCCAGGGTGCGGCGGTCGCGCGAGATGTCGCGCAGTTCCTTGCGGATCACCGACCACATGGCGGCGAAAGTCCCGGTCTTCATGCGTGCAGTCCCTCGTCGCTGCCGATCGCCTTTACGAAGGCGTCTTCCAGATTGTCTTCGCCGGTGTGCGCGCGCAGTTCATCGGCGGTGCCGGCGGCGACCACCTGGCCCTTGGCGATGATCACGATGCGATCGCACAGCGCGGCCACCTCTTGCATGATGTGGCTGGAGAAGATCACGCAGCGTCCTTCCTCGCGCAGGCCGCGCAGGAAGCCGCGCATCGCCCGCGTGGTCATCACGTCCAGGCCGTTGGTGGGTTCGTCCAGGATCACGTTGCGCGGGTCGTGCACCAGCGCGCGCGCGATCGCGGTCTTGGTGCGCTGGCCTTGCGAGAAACCCTCGGTCTGACGGTCGAGGATGTCGTCCATGTCCAGCGCCTGCGACAGCGCGCGGGTGCGCTGATCGATCTGGGCGCGGCCCATGCCGTGCAGTTCGCCGAAGTAGGCGATGTTCTCGCGCGCGGTCAGGCGCTTGTAGACGCCGCGCGCATCGGGCAGCACGCCCAGCGCGCGCCGCACCGCGGCCGCCTGCTTGGCCGCGTCCATGCCATCGACGCGCACTTCGCCGCGATCGGGCTGCATCAGCGTGTAGAGCATGCGCAGCGTGGTGGTCTTGCCGGCGCCGTTGGGTCCGAGCAAGCCGGTGATCTCGCCGTCGCGGGCTTCGAAATCGACCCCTTGCACGGCCTGCACCAGGCCGGTCTTGGTCTTGAAGGATTTATGCAGATCGTGGGCGGTGATCATAGGAATCCGGGAATGGGGAATGGGGAATCGGGAATGGCGAGAGCGGCATGATTCCCGGCTCTCAGGGTTCCCACCCATTGAACGAAACGAACGGCGGCACGTAGCCCAGCGCGTCCAGGCAGCGCGCGTCCAACTGCTTGGCGTTGGCGGTTTCGATGAACTGGCCCAGCAGCTTGGGCGTGCAGCCGATGCGCAGGGCGCCGTGGCCCTGGCCGCGCAGGATCAGGTGGCGGCCGTTGGGCAGGTGCTTGAGCACTTGCTCGCCGTAGCGCGGCGGGGTGACCGGATCGAGTTCGCCCGACAGCAGCAGCACCGGCAAGGGCGAGGCGAACGGCGCGTGGAAATCCTTCGGCCGCTGGCCGGTCGGCCAGACCTTGCACTGCGCCTGCAGCACCTTGGTCATCGCATCGCCGAGCACGGTGTCGGCGTCGGCCGGATCGGCGACGAACAGGTCCGCGTCCTCGGCGCAGGTCACCGACAGCTGCATGCCGTAGTTGAGTTCTTCGCTGAGCTGGCTGCCGAGCATCTTCGACAGCGACATCAGCGGCGCGTAGCGGCCCTGGTCGGCTTCGTTGAGCATCAGCGGCAGCAGCGAAGCCGCTTCCGGCGCGTAGGAGAACATGCGCGTGAGCATCGCCACGTGGCCGGAAGTGACCTTCTCGCGCAGCTGTTCGCCGGTGCTGGGATCGCGGTAATCGACCTCGACCGGCGCGGCCTGCAGGCGCGCCATCAGCCGGCGCAACTGCTCGCGCGGCTCGCCGCCGAAACGCGCGCGGCAGGCCGGGGTCTGCTGGCACAGCTTGAACTGCGCGGCCAGCGCCGAATCCAGATTGCGCGCGTGCTCGCTGCCCAGCACCAGTTCGTTCGGCGCCACGCCGTCGAGCACGACCGCGCGGGTGTGCTGCGGATAACGGCCGGCGTACTGCTGGGCGACGCGGGTGCCGTAGGAGACGCCGACCACGTCGATCTTGGCCGCGCCGATCGCCGTGCGCACAAGGTCGAGGTCGGCGATGGCGTCGGTGGTGGTGAAGTAGCGCGCATCGACCTTCAGCGACTTGGCGCAGCGTTCGACCGCGGCGACCGAGTTGTCGAGCATGGCCTGCTCGCTCTGGCCGCCGTCGCTGTCGCCGGCCGCCTCGCGGCAGGTCAGCGGCGTGGACCGGCCGGTGCCGCGCTGGTCTACCAGGACGATGCTGCGGTGCTTGCGCACTTCGCGGAAGGCGCCATCGACCAGCGGCCACGATTCGGTCGCGGCCTGGCCGGGGCCGCCGGCGAGGAAGAACACCGGATCGTCGTCGACCGCGCTCTCATCGGTGGGCGGCAGCCAGGCGATGTGCAGGTCGATCGTGCGCCCGTTCGGCGCGGCGTGGTTTTCCGGAACCTTGAAGGTCGCGCACTGGGCGGCGATGGTGCCGGCGGCGTAGGCCGAGGACAGCGTGCACGGATCGAACACGATGCGGCCGTAGTGGCGCTTCACCGCCGCCGTCTTGCCGGCGCCGCCGCTGGCCGCGGCTTGCGTACCGGCGTTATTGCAACCGGCCAAAGCCAGTACCGCGAAGGCCGCGGCCAATCCCAAGGCCGCGTAGCGCGGCCGCTGTGCGTATCCGAATCGATGCATGGTCCGAGTCTCTTCCCCAAGGCGGGTGCGCCTTCAAGGATGACAGACGGGGGCTTCGGGAAGAATGTGACTGATCGCGGTGGTTGAAGAGCGAATCCCCCGCGCGGTGGGCTACGGCCCGGGATGGGGGCTGCGCAGGCGCGTGCCCCCTTTTTTAAAGGGGGCAACGGTTAACGCGCGGCGGCTCCAGGCTTTTGCTGTTCCCCCCTTTGAAAAAGGGGGGCAGGGGGGATTCGCTCTTAAGCCTTACTTAGACGAAACGTACTTCTCACGCCGAATCTGCGGCACCGGCAGCCCATGCCCCTTCAGCGCCTCGAAACAGGCATCGACCATGTTCGGATTGCCGCACAGATAAGCGATATCGCCGTTCGCGTCCGGCGCGAATTCGTCCAGGAACTGCTGCACATAGCCATGGCGCACATCGGCGTGCGGCTGCTCGGGCAGCTCGCGCGAGAAGCACGGGACGAAGCGGAAGTTGGGCTCGCGATCGGCGAAGGCGCGGAACTCGTCGCCGTACAGCAGCTCGTCCGGGGTGCGCGCGCCGAACAGCAGCACCACCTGGATGCCGCGCTCGCGGATCAGAGCCTGCAACTGCGGCAGCATCGCCCGGTACGGGGTGACGCCGGTGCCGGTGCCGATCAGCAGATAACGCTGGTTGGCGTCGCCCGGCATCAGGCAGAAACGCCCGAACGGGCCGCTGGCCAGGACCGGATCGCCTTCGCTCAAGCCTTCGAACAAGGCCGTCGCCGCGCCGCCGGGCACGTAGCTGACCGCGATCTCCACTTCCTCGCCCGGGCCCAGCGCGTGGTCGTGGATGGTCGCCAGCGAATAGCTGCGCTTGGTCGCGGTGCCGTCGGCGTATTGGAAATGGATCTGGATGAACTGGCCGGGGATGTAATCCAGCGGCTCGCCGTCGTCGCGCAGAAACACGTAGTGGCCGACGCTGGGCGCCAGCATCCTGCGCGAGACGAGCTTGAGCGGGAATTGCTTCATGTAGGTCGCATTCTCGGTGGACGGTCCGGCCGGCTTGCGGCGCGATCGGACGCGGGAGGGGCCCGGCCGGCCCCGTCGCGATGATCGAGGCGACCGCCTGCGCAAAGCCGGGTGGGCGCAAAGCCTGTCCAGGGCGAGGTTCGGCCCGTCCTGGGCGAGGCAACGCGGGATTTCGCAACAGTCTGTGGCCGGAGTACCGCCACGGGGCCGCCTATACTAAGCCATTCGCCGCGAGGCCCGCGGCCAGCGATCCGAGAACCTTCCGCAATGACCCAGCCAACGGCCCCCGCCACGGGACCCGGTTCGGCAACGGCGCACTCCGGTGCCCCCGCGTCCGCTTCGGTGCCCGCCTTGTGTGTGCGCGACCTGCGCAAGACCTACGACAACAAAGTTCAGGCGCTCAAGGGCGTGTCCCTGAACGTCGCCCCGGGCGACTTCTTCGCCCTGCTCGGCCCCAACGGCGCCGGCAAGTCCACCCTGATCGGCATCGTCAGCTCGCTGGTGAATCTCAGCGAAGGCTCGGTGGAGATCTTCGGCACCGACTTGACCGGCAACCGCAGCGAAGCGATGCGCCTGATCGGCCTGGTGCCGCAGGAGCTCAACTTCAACATGTTCGAGAAGCCGCTCGACATCCTGGTCAACTACGCCGGCTTCTACGGCGTGCCGCGCGCGGTCGCGCTGCAGCGCGCCGAGGAAGAGCTCAAGCGCGCCCAGCTGTGGGAAAAGGCCACGATGATGAGCCGCACGCTGTCGGGCGGCATGAAGCGCCGGCTGATGATCGCGCGCGCCATGATGACCCGCCCGCGCCTGCTGATCCTGGACGAACCCACGGCCGGTGTGGACATCGAAATCCGCCGCGGCATGTGGAAGACCCTGCGCGAGATCAACGCCGCCGGCACCACCATCATCCTGACCACGCACTACCTGGAAGAAGCCGAGAACCTGTGCCGCAACCTGGCGATCATCGACCAGGGCCGTATCGTCCAGCAGGGCCCGATGCGCGCGCTGCTGGCGATGCTGGACGTGGAAGGCTTCCTGCTCGACATCGACGGCACTGTGCCGGCGACGCTGCCGGCGATCGAAGGCGCGACCATCCTCGCCACCGACGATCACACCCTGGATCTGGAAATGCCGCGCGCGATGGATCTCAACCGCGTCTTCGCCGCGCTCGGCGAAGCCGGCATCCGCGTGCGCTCGATGCGCACCAAGTCCAACCGACTGGAAGAACTGTTCGTGCGCATGATCAACCAACCCTCCGAACCGACCCCCGCAACGACGGAGACCGCCGCATGAGCCAGACGCTTCCGGTGCAACCGGCCGACGCGATTCAGCCCACTTCCATGCGCCGCAACCTGGTCGCGCTGGGCACCATCGTGCGGCGCGAAGTCGCGCGCATCCTGCGGATCTGGGGGCAGACCCTGGTGCCGCCGGCGATCACCATGACCCTGTACTTCCTGATCTTCGGCGGCCTGATCGGCTCGCGCATCGGCGACATGGGCGGTTACACCTACATGGAGTTCATCGTCCCCGGCCTGGTGATGATGAGCGTGATCCAGAACAGCTACGGCAATATTTCCTCGAGCTTCTTCGGCGCCAAGTTCGGCCGCCATGTCGAGGAACTGCTGGTCAGCCCGATGCCGAACTGGGTGATCCTGTGGGGCTACGTGGCCGGCGCGGTGCTGCGCGGGCTGATGGTCGGCGCGATCGTGCTGCTGATCGCGATGTTCTTCACCAAGGTGCGGGTGCCGCATCCGCTGGTGACCTTCACCACCGTGCTGCTGGGCGCGACGATCTTCTCGCTGGCCGGCTTCATCAACGCGGTGTATGCGAAGAAGTTCGACGACGTCGCCATCGTCCCGACCTTCATCCTGACCCCGCTGACCTACCTGGGCGGCGTGTTCTATTCGGTCAAGCTGTTGCCGGCCTGGGCCGAGGCCGCCACCCACGCCAACCCGATCTTCTACATGGTCAATGCGTTCCGCTACGGCCTGCTCGGCAGCAGCGACGTGCCGGTGCTGGTCGCCTATGCGCTGATGCTGGCCTTCGTGGTCGGGCTGTCGTCGCTGGCGCTGTGGCTGCTCAAGCGCGGCGTGGGGTTGCGCAGTTGATTAAAGCAGGAGTGAGTGCGCAGGAGTGAGGAGTGAGTTTTTGCTTTCGCTCACTCCTCACTCCTGCGCACTCACTCCTAGCCTTTTGACCCTATTTGCACCGTAGCCGCGTTACAACCTCCACGCCCGCACCGGGCGGATTCGATTTAGGAGTTGCCCATGCGCCTGATGCCTTTCGCCGCGATGCTCACCGTCGCGGTTCTCGCCGCCGCCTGTTCCAAACCGCCGGCCGCCGATCCGGCGGTGGCCGATGCGAGCGCGAACAAGCCCGCCGACACCGCCGCGCCCGCGACCGATACGCCCCCCGCCGACCCGCCCAAGACCATCCAGCCGATGGGCAAGATCGGCGCCGATCAGGTCGGCAAGGTCAGCCCGGTGCCCGCGTTCAAGGGCTTCGGCGAACATTGGAGTATCGAGATCCAGGCCACCGGCGAGATGAATCACAAGGTCGATCTGACCTGGGGCAGCGGCACCGAGAAGGCCAGCGGCAGCGCGCGTTACAACGGTCAGCCGGCCGACGCGCCGAGCACGCTGATCGTGCTCAGCGGCGAGCTGACCGGCAAGGACGGCGCCAAGCCGATGACCATCGAGATCAGCCGCCAGGAATGCACCGACGACGGCGACAACAAGCACCTGCAGTCGGTCAGCGTGCACGTGGACGGCATGGACACGTTCAAGGGCTGCGGCGACCTCGCCATGTACTGAGCCCTTCATTGCGGCGAAACCGGAACGGCCCGCGATGCGGGCCGTTTTCGTTTGCCGGTCGCGTGCTTGTCAACCGCGCCCGGCGCGCCCGTGCAGCCAGCGCACCAGCAGCCACGACAGCATCGGCGCGAACAACAGGATCAGCAGCACCGCGGTGATCCGTGCGGGCAGGTCCCAGCTTTCGCCGGCGGTGACCACCGGCAGCGAGGCGGCGACGATCAATACCGGCGTGAGCAGCGACGACAGCAGCGCCGGCACCGCGCCCGCGCCGCGCCGCATCGGCAGCGCCAAGGCGAACAGGCCGTGTACCGCGCCGACGGCGAGCGCGACCACGCTCATGCCCGCGCCCTGCTCGCCCTGGCCCAGCGAAGTGAAGGCCGCGGCCACGTTCTGCACCAGCAGCAACAGACCGGCGCACAGGCTCGCCGCGACCAGCGCGCCGACCACCCGGCGCTGCCCGGAACTCCAGCTCACCGGCGTGTCGCCGCGCCCGCCCAGCCGCCAGGCGAGCGGCAGCGCGACGGCGTTGATCGCGATTACCTTGACCGCGCCCAGCGCCGACACCCAGATCAGCAGGTCCTGCCGGCTGCGATCCTTGAGCAAGGCGGCCAAGGCCTGGTTCTGTCCCATCGACCAGGCCACGCCGAGGCCGAAGATCAGCACCAGCGCGGCCAGCACCGCGAACCACGCGCGCCGCGGCGTGCCGCGGCGATCGACCAGCACGCAGCCCAGTACCAACACGAAACCGAACAGCAGGCCGATCGAGCACAGCCACTGCACGATCTGCGCCGCCGCCGAGGCGGTCGCGCGCGCGTCGGCGGGCGTGGTCATCGTGCCGATCAGGACGAAGGCCGCCGACAGGATCAGCGCCAGCCAGGCGACGGCCATCGGGACGAAGACGGGCGATCGGTTTTCGGAGACGGCGGTCGGCATGCGGAGTCCTGGCAAGGCGTCGGGGCGATGGGTGGCTGCGGCCCGGTTCGAGCGCGAAGAGTAGCGAGTTCGGCCGCCGCGCGTCGCGGCGCAGTCGGCGAATCATGGCGGCGCGGGCCGGCTCGAACGCGTGCGCGAGCGAGGCGATGCTCGCGCCCGGAACCTTGTCCGCTATCGCGCGGGTACTGCGTTGGTGGGTGAACCGCGACGCGCGCAAGCGCTCGCGGCCCGCACCGGTCGGCCGCGCCGGCCGGCTTTCACGGATGCCGCGGCCGCTCGTTGATAGCGGTACCGGCGGCACGACGTCGCCCCCTCCAGGAGTCTTCCATGCGCGTTTCCTTCACTGTCGCCGCCGGTCTGGCGCTGGCCGCCGCGCTCGCGGTGCCCTGTGCGTTCGCACAGGCCATCACCTTTCCCGCGCCGGCCTTCCGCGGCGGCAATACCGATTGGCGGGTGGTGCTGACGACGAACGCTGACGCGAGCGTGGTCTACGCGCTGACCGTGCCGGAAGCCAAGAAGCCGCTCAACGGCCCGCTGGATCAGACCGCCGCGCCGCAGGGCCAGTACCAGCTGGTGGGCGTGATCGGCCAGGAAAAAACCGGATTGAAGGTGCAGATCGCACCGGTCAAGCTGGGCCAGGTGTGCAAGGACAACAAAGGCAATACCGGCGGCAAGTACGGGCGCTACACCTACGCGATCATGGTCACGCCGGCGGCGAAAAACGCCGGTCCCGACCACAAGGCCTGGCCGGCGCTGTGGTACGGCTGCGGCAATTTCACCCTGGACTGATCAAGGGACCGGGCCGGCGCGCGAATCTCAGCGCGCCGGCAAGCGGAAGAACGCGCTCGCCGCCGCGCTGCTGTTGGCGGCGGTGACCGCGACCTCCTCGCCGCGATCGCGGGCGAGTTCCTCGACGATATGCGCCAGATACATCGGTTCGTTGCGCCGGTGCGACGGCGCCGGCTTCACCGTGCGCGGCAGCAGATACGGCGCGTCGGTCTCGATCATCAGCCGCTGCGCCGGAATGTGCTTGACCAGTTCGCGCAGATGCAGGCCGCGGCGCTCGTCGCACAGCCAGCCGGTGATGCCGACGTACCAGTCCTGGTCCAGGTAATCGAACAACTCCTCGCGCGTGCCGGTGAAGCAGTGCACCACCGCCGCGCCGAGCTTGCCGTCGAAGTTCTTCATCATCGCCATGAAATCGGCGTGCGCATCGCGCTGGTGCAGGAACAGCGGCTTGCCGGTGTCCACCGCGGTCTGCAGCTGCATCTCGAACGCGCGCCGCTGCGCCGGGCGCGGCGAGAAGTCGCGGAAGTAATCCAGGCCGCATTCGCCGACCGCGACCACTTCATCGTGCGACAGCAATTCGCGCATTTCCGCGTCGCACTCGGCGGTGTATTCGGTGGCGTGGTGTGGATGCACGCCGGCGGTGGCGAACAGCTCGCCCGGGTACTGCCGCGCCAGTTCCAGCGCCTTGGGCGAATGCTCGCGGCTGGCGCCGGTGATCACCATGCGTGTCACGCCGGCATCGCGCGCGCGCTGCAGTACCGCCTCGCGGTCGGGGTCGAAGCTGTCGTGGGTGAGGTTGGCGCCGATGTCGATCAGTTGCATGGGATCACGAAGAGAGGGGCTTGGAGGCCGCAATGCACAAGTTTACTAGCCCGCTCTCGCTTTTCCCCCCTTTGAAAAAGGGGGGGAGGGGGGGATTTGCTGTTGCTGTTGTTCCCGCGGTAAAGCGCCAAAAGCAAATCCCCCTCAACCCCCTTTTTCAAAGGCGGGAGAACGGTGGTGCGGATGAGGGAGCAGGCAATCGCGCCACGCCGCACAACCGCGCACGTATCCTTATGCAGGTGACCACCGCCCAATTCCCCATCGATTCCCTGCTGCCGCAGATCCGCTCCAGCCTCGCCGAGCACCCGCGGCTGGTGCTGGAAGCGCCGCCCGGCGCTGGCAAGACCACCCAGGTGCCGCCGGCGCTGCTCGATGCGCCGTGGCTGGACGGCGGCAAGATCATCGTGCTCGAACCGCGCCGCGTCGCCGCGCGCGCCGCCGCCAACTTCATGGCGCGCCAGCGCGGCGAAACCGCGGGCGAGACGGTCGGCTACCGCATCCGTTTCGAGAACAAGGTCGGCCCGCGCACCCGCATCGAGGTCGTCACCGAAGGCATCCTGACCCGCATGATCCAGGACGATCCGACCCTGGACGGCGTCGGCGCCCTGCTGTTCGACGAATTCCACGAACGCCACCTCGCCGCCGACCTGGGCCTGGCATTGGCGCTGGACGTGCAGGCCTCGCTGCGCGAAGACCTGCGCATCGTGGTGATGTCGGCGACCCTGGACGGCGAACGGCTGGCGCAATTTCTCGATGCGCCGCGGCTGAGCAGCGCCGGCCGCAGTTATCCGGTGACGCTCGCGCACTTCCCGGCGCGGCGCGAGGAAAAGCTCGAACACCAGATCAAGCGCGCGGTCGAGCACGCGCTCACCAGCCATCCCGGCGATGTGCTGGCGTTCCTGCCCGGCCAGCGCGAAATCGCCCGCGCCGAAGCCGCGCTGGCCGGCAGCGAGGCCGCGCGCGGCGTCGACGTGCTGAGCCTGCACGGCGAATTGCCGGTCGAACAACAAAGCCGGGTGCTGCAGCCCGATCCCGACGGCCGCCGCCGCGTGGTGCTGGCGACCAACGTCGCCGAATCCAGCGTGACCCTGCCGGGCGTGCGCGTCGTCATCGACTCGGGCCTGGCGCGCGAACCGCGCTACGACCCCAACAGCGGCTTCGCCCGCCTCGATGTGGTGTCCATCGCCCAGGCCTCGGCCGATCAGCGCGCCGGCCGGGCCGGCCGCGTCGCCGAGGGTTGGGCCTACCGGCTGTGGCCGGAATCGCAGCGGCTGGAGCCGCAGCGCCGTCCTGAAATCGCCCAGGTCGAACTGGCCGGGCTGGTGCTGGAACTCGCCGCCTGGGGCGACGCCGGCCTGCGTTTCGTCGATCCGCCGCCGGGCGGGGCGATGGGCGCGGCGCGCGAACTGCTGCTGCGCCTGGGCGCGCTGGAAGGCAGCGGCGCCCAGGGCGCGACGATCACCGCGTTCGGCAAACGCATGCTCGCGCTCGGCACGCACCCGCGCCTGGCGGCGATGCTGCTGGCGCCGAACGATCCGCGCGAACGCGCGCTGGCCTGCGATCTGGCCGCGTTGATCGAAGCGCGCGATCCGCTGCGCAGCGGCGGCGACGCGCTGGCTGCGCGATGGCAGGCCCTGGCCGCGTTCCGCGGCGGGCGCGCGCCGGCCGACGCCTCGCGTTCGGCCCTGGCCGTGCTCGATCAGGCCGCCAAGCAATGGCGCCGGCGTTTGCGCGTGGAGACGAATCCGCCCGCCAGCGTGCCCGCGCATGCGCTCGGCGATCTGCTGCTGCATGCGTTTCCCGATCGCATCGCCCACCAACATCCCAGCGACCCGTATCGCTACCAACTCGCCAACGGTCGCAGCGCGAAACTGTTCGACGACAGCGCGGTGTACGGCGAGCCGTGGCTGGTGATCGCCGAACTGCGCGACGACCCGCGCGATGCCCGCATCCTGCGCGCCGCGCCGCTGGACGAAGCGCGATTGGAACGCGAATTCCCGCAACGCTTCGTCAGCGAAGACCGGGTGCTATGGGACGCCAACGCGCGCGGCATCGCCGCGGTGCGCGAGCGCCGCTTCGACCGCATCGTGCTCGACAGCCGGCCGCTGGCCAAACCCGATCCGGCGCGCTACGCCGATGCGCTGGTCGATGCGGTGCGCCAGCTCGGTCTGGACGCGTTGCCGTGGACCGAATCGCTGCGCCAGTGGCGCGCGCGCATTCGTTGCCTGCGCGAATGGATGCCGGAGCTGGCCAAGGGCGAGCACGCGCTGCCGGATCTGAGCGACGAGGCCTTGTTGGCCGGCCTCGACGCCTGGCTCAAGCCGGCGCTGCGCGGCAAGACCCGGCTCGACGCGCTGGACGAAGCCGCGTTCGGCGAGGCGCTGCGTTCGCTCGCGGACTGGACCTGGCGGCAGAAACTCGAAACCCTCGCGCCCACCCGCATCGCCGTGCCGTCGGGGCAGGAGCGCGCGATCCAGTACCACTTCGAAGAAGAACGCCACGACCCGCATGTCGGCGCGTCGGCGCCGGTGCTGGCGGTGAAGCTGCAGGAATTGTTCGGCCTGGCCGACACGCCGCGCATCGCCGACGGCCGCGTGCCGCTGACCTTGCATCTGCTGTCGCCGGCCGGCCGGCCCTTGCAGGTCACCCAGGACCTGCGCGGCTTCTGGGAGCGCGGCTATCTTGAAGTCAGGAAGGAAATGAAGGGACGTTATCCGCGCCACCCGTGGCCGGACGATCCGTGGACGGCGACTGCGACGCATCGGGCCAAGCCGCGCGGGACTTGATGAAGCGAGGAACGAGTACGTAGGAGTGAGAAACGAGTAAAAAGCTCGTCGCAGGCACACACGCGTTACGTGGCCGGCTTTCACTCATTTCTCACTCCTACGTACTCGTTCCTCGCTCCAAAGCATTCAGGCCCCAGCCGGTCTTGCGCGCCGCCGCTCACAGAATTTCAACGGTAGCGCCCCGACACTGGGGGTCGTTTCTCCTGTCCAGGACCGACACGATGAGCAAGTTCGAATCCCTGCCCGACCGCGCGCTGGAACTGATGCACGCGATCAGCGCCAATCTGAAGGAAGCCGCGCCCAAGGCCGGCCAATGGCTCGAAACCGGCGCCAAGTTCGGCGCGCTGAAGACCGGTGCGCGCACTGCCGGCGGTTTCATCCGCCGCAATCCGGTGGTCGCGGTCGCCGCGGTCGCCGGCGCCGGTTTGCTGTGGTACGCCGCCGCGCGCCGCAAGGCCCGCATCCAGGCCGAAGGCGGCGAAGCCATCGAAGGCAGCGCGCGCCGTATCGACGCGCGCCGCGCCGAGCGTGCCGAACCGCGCCGCCGCCGCGCCAGCCGCAACGGCGGCGACGAATCGACGGAGTGATCCGGCGCCGGACGGGCCCTTAGCGGGACCGTCCGCGCACCGCGCCGGCGCATGCCGTCGCGGCGATCGCATACACGAAGGCCGACGCATGCGTCGGCCTTTTGTTTTTCCGCGCGGACGACGGTTCGCCGCGAACAATCCGCGCCTCGACGCGGCCAACAAAAAGCCGGCGCAAGGCCGGCTTGATAGTCGATCGATCCGCGCGGACGCTCCGCCACCGCACGACGCGATGGCTTTACTCGCGCGCAGCCTCCGGCAATTCGATGATGAAACGCGAGCCGCCCTGCTTGCGTTCCTCGTACCACAGCTGGCCGCCTGCATTGACCACGATCTGCTTGGCCAGCGACAGGCCCAGGCCGTTGGACAGGCCGTCGTCCACATCGGCGTCGTGCAGGCGCATGAACGGCTTGAACAGCTCGCGTTGGCGCGCGAGCGGAATGCCCGGGCCGCGGTCGGCGACGATCAGCTGCCAGAAGCCCGGCGCGCTGTTACGCGCGGCCAGCAGCAGATCGCTGTTGGGTGCGTACTTCATCGCGTTGGTGACCAGGTTCTCGCTGACCTGGCGCAGCACGCGCGGATCCATCGCGACCTGCGCCGCGCCGTTGGCCGGCGGCTGCACTTCCACGCGAATGCCGCGCGCGTCCAGCTGCATTTCGTAGCGGCGCACCAGCCACACCAGGGTATCGGCCAGATCGGCGCGGCCGGTCTGCTCGGCGCGCTCGCGCGTGCCGGCCTGGCTTTCCAGGTAATGGCGGATATAGCCCAGCGCGTCGTCGGCGCTTTCGTGGATCATCTGCAGATAGCGCGGTATGCGCTCGGGCTTGCAGCCGTTGTTGATCAACAGGTCGCTGGCGAACAGCACGCTGGTCAGCGGGTTCTTCAGATCGTGCGCGACCAGGTTGACCAGTTCCTCGCGTTCGCGCGCGACCCGCTCCAGGCGGTCGCGGGTCAGCTTCAGGCCGACGTGGGCGTTGACCCGCGCCAGCAGTTCTTCCGGCAGGAACGGCTTGGTGACGTAATCGACCACGCCGGCGTCGAAGGCGCGCAGCAACAGGTCGCGGTCGTGGGCGGCGGTGACGAACACCACCGGCACCCGCAGCGGCGAGCCGGCGCGCAGCGCGGCCATGACTTCGAAGCCGTCCATGCCGGGCATCATCACATCGAGCAGGATCAGGTCCGGCGGCGCGGCGGCGTACAGCTCCAGGGCCTCGTCGCCGGTCGAAGCGGACACCACTTCGTAGCCCTGGCGGGACAATAGGGCAGTCACCACGCGGAGATTTGCGGCCTGATCGTCGACGACGAGGATGCGGCCGGTGGATGTCGCGGGTGTACTCATACGTCCTGTAGGTCCCCGTTGAGGCGCTGGATCGCTACGAATTTCACGTCAATTTCGCATACGTGAACCGCGTGGAAATCGTGTGGAAAGTTAACAGAAACCTTCACGCAAAGGCGGGATGGTCTCCGAAAAAGCTGAATCGTTCACGCCTGTGCGACGACCTGCCGCAGTCAGCAAGGCAACGTTGCAGTTTCGGTGTGACTGGAGCTTTTGCGGCGGCGCATCATGACCACCCCGGCATTAAGGAAACCGCAATGAATCCGCGTCCCCTCGGTCGTTCCTCCCTGTACGTGGCGCCGCTGGCCTTCGGAGGCAACGTGTTCGGCTGGAGCGCCGATCAGGCCGCCAGCTTCGCCCTGCTCGACGCCTTCACCGAGGCCGGGTTTTCGCTGGTCGATACCGCCGATGTGTACTCGGCCTGGGTGCCGGGCAACCAGGGCGGCGAATCGGAGACCCTGATCGGGCGCTGGCTGGCCCAGGGCGGCGGACGCCGCGAGCGCATCGTCATCGCGACCAAGGTTGCCAAGTGGGGGCCGCGCCGCGGTCTGGCCCCGGCCAATATCCAGGCGGCGGTCGAGGACTCGCTGCGCCGGCTCGGCGCCGACGTCATCGATCTGTACCAGGCGCACGAAGACGATGCCTCGGTGCCGCTGGAAGACACGCTGGGTGCGTTCGCGCGGCTGATCGAACAAGGCAAGGTGCGCGCGATCGGCGCCTCCAACTACTCCGCCGCGCGCCTGGCCCAGGCCCTGGACCTGTCCGAGCGCCACGGCTTGCCGCGCTACGAAACCCTGCAACCGGAATACAACCTCTACGACCGCGCCGGCTTCGAGGCGCAGTTGGAGCCGCTGGCGCGCGAACGCGGCCTGGGCGTCATCAACTATTACTCGCTGGCCAGCGGCTTTCTCACCGGCAAGTACCGCAGCCGCGCCGATCTGGGCAAGAGCCGCGCGCGCGGCGGCGCGGTCGGCAAGTACCTCGACGCGCGCGGGCTGCGCATCCTCGCCGCGCTGGACGCCGTCGCCGCCGGCCATCGCGGCGCGACGCCGGCGCAGGTCGCGCTGGCGTGGCTGATCGCGCGGCCGTCGATCACCGCGCCGATCGCCAGCGCCACCAGCGTGGCGCAGTTGCAGGAACTGATCGCCGCGGCGCGGCTGAGCTTGTCGGCCGATGAGATCGCCGCGCTCGATGCGGCCAGCGCGGGTGGGTGAGCGCCGGTTTCCAATGCCGGCGCCAATGCCTCGAACCGCGCGCACCGACCCGCAAGTTCTGTACGGGTCGATTCCGCCGTCAACTGCCCCTGTATCCGTGCAACCGCACCGCCTAGGCTGTGCATCCCAGAATCCGCCATCGCCATGAACGTCGCGACCTCCGCTCCCGCTTCCGCCACCGCATCCAACGCCCGCCGCGCCGGCATGGCGATGGCCGCGTCCGGCGCGATCCTGTTTTCGGCCAAGGCGATCCTGGCCAAGCTGCAATACCGCTATGGCGTGGACTCGCTGCAGGTGTTGGCCTTGCGCATGGCGTTTTCGCTGCCCTTGTTCGCCGCGCTGGGCATCCGCGAGACCCATCGCGCCCGCGCCCGCAAGGCGCTGCCGTCGCGGCGCGATCTGGGCTGGATCGTGATCCTCGGCGTGCTGGGCTATTACCTGTCGAGCCTGCTCGATTTCTGGGGCCTGGAGTACGTGCCGGTGTCGCTGGAGCGGCTGATCCTGTTTCTCAATCCGACCATCGTGCTGCTGATCGGCTTGTTCGCGTTCAAGCGCAAGGTCGCGGGGAAAGAGTGGATCGCGCTGGCGGTGAGCTACGCCGGCGTGGTGCTGGTGATGGTCGAGAACCTGCGCGTGCAGGGCGATCACGTCCTGTTCGGCAGCGCGCTGGTGCTGGGCGCGGCGATCAGCTACGCGCTGTACCTGGCGATGTCGGGCGAGTTGATCAAGCGCCTGGGCACGATGCAGCTGGTCGCCTACGCGATGATCGTCTCCACCGCGGCGGTGATGACCCATTACCTGATCGCGCGCGATCCGGCCGCCTTGTTCGGCCTGCCCTGGCAGGTGTACGCGCTGGCCGCGGCCAACGCGGTGTTCTGCACGTTCCTGCCGGTCACCTTCACCATGGCCGCGGTGGCGCGACTGGGCGCCGGCACCGCCGCGCAGTTCTCGGTGATCGGGCCGGTGTCGCTGGTGTTCCTGGGCGCCTGGGTGCTCGGGGAAAAGATCACCCTCATTCAATTGATCGGTACCGCCGTGGTGCTGGGCGGCGTGGTGCTGCTGAGCCGGCCGGGCGCGAACTCGGTGCCGCTGCCTTCGAAATAATCCGCGACAAAAAAGGCAGACGCCCGCAGGCGTCTGCCTCGGATCCCCCTGGATCGGTACGGCTCAGTCGGTCGCCAGCAGCGGCTGGAAGTTGGCTTCCTGGAACACGCCGCTGGTCCGGCACAGGCTGCTTTGCAAGGTGGACAGGTCGCCCTGGCGGCGTAGCAGATCGCCGTAGGTGCGCGGCGTGGCGGCGACGATCGGATCGGCCATGGTGAAGGTGGTCGGGGCCGCCAGCGTGCCGTTGCCGAGCAGGAACCGCGACAACGCCGCCTGTGCGCCGGACGCGCGCGGCGCCACGTGCAGGAAGCTGGTGGTCAGGGTTTCGCGGCCGTGGCAGGCGTCGCAGGTGTTGAGCGAGAACTTGTTGCGGGCGTTGTTGTTGACGATGCCTGGCGCGCGCCACGCCTGCTGCGGGCTGGGATTGAGCACCGATCCGGTCAGGAACGGGGTGCCCAGATAGCTCAGCGGCACGCTGTAGGTTCCGGCCAGGATCTGCGCCTGGTTGGTGTTGATGTAATTGGCCAGCAGCGCGGTGTTGTTGTGGGTGTGGTGCGGGGTCTGCTTGGCCGGCACGATCGACAACTGGGTGTTGCCGCGCAGGATGTTGAACTCGCGCAGTTCCCACGGGTTCTGCAGGAACTCGTTGGTGCGGATCTGGTTGATCGCGCTGCGGTTGGGCTTGTTCGGCGCGGCGTTGGCGTTGGTGAACTGGTCGGTGATGGCCTGCAGCGACGCGTTGTAGGTCGGCGAGCCCAGCACCAGGGTGCCGAGGTTGCCCCATTGCTGGGCGTAGCTGCGCACCGCCGGGCAGGTGCTGATCGGCACCCCGTATTCCAGGATCACGGTGAAGCGGTGCACGGTGCAGGTGCCGGTGCTGCTACGGCGGATCACGCCGAACACGAAGCGACCTTCGCCGGCGCTGCCGCCGCCGTAAGCGGTGTTGGTGCGCAGATCGACGCGGTTGACGATGGCCAGCAGGCGCATCGGCGAAAGCGCCAGGTTGAGCTTGCCGTTGGACAGGCGCGGCCAGGTGTTGAGCACTTGCGTGATCACCGGCGAGCGCGCCGGCACCGGGAAGGTGTTGATGGTGGTCGAGGTGCCCCAGGTGCGCATCCAGTTTTCGACGAAGTCGGACGGGTCCACGCCGGTGAGCGGCTGGTTGGCCATGTTGGTCATGAGCCGGTTGAAGGTCCACGCGCCGTTCGGATTGCCGGTGTTGGTGCAGGCGTCGAAGGTGCGGATCGGATCTTCGACCACCAGCGGATCGGTGACCATCAGCGAGCGCTCCGGGCGCACCACCAGCGACGGCCACGGCAGCACCACGCCGGGAATGCGGATGGCGACGCGCGAGGCGATCTGCTCGCGCAGCTTGGCCGGCTCCAGGAACTGCACGGTTTCCTCGCCGAGGAACTCGCGGCCGTCGAACAGCGGCACCGTCGCCTTTTGCTCGGCCAGTTTCTGCCGCTGCTCCTGTTCCTTGACGAAGCCGTCGAAGTCGAACCCGATCGTGGCCGCGTACAGCTGCGGGTCCTTGTCGTCGCGCTTGAGCAGCACCGGCTTGTCGCCGACGTTGAAAGTGAGCTCGGCCGGCAGGTCCTGGCCCTTGGCGTAGGTCAGCTGCAGCAGGGCGTTGGCGTCCGGCTCCTGGCCGGTGGCGGTGATGTGGATGTCTTCGACCACCGGCGGGATGCGCTCGAAGTCGGACGGCTCTTCGGCGGCGGCGCGCACGGTGGCGCTGTCGGCGGTGGCGGGGAACAGCAGATAGGCGGCGCCGACACTGAGGACAGCGCTGATGCCGAGGGAAAGCGAACGCAGGGTGGTCATGGTCGGGCTCCTCCAATGAGCAGACCGCGGTGGCGTAGCGCCAGGCGCGTAGCTAACCGACGACGCTAGAGCCCGCGCGCGGCAGCCGCCAGCGCCAGTACGGGATCAAACCGGGACGGTTTCTCAAAGACGGCGGCGATTGGCGGCGCTCCTGCGATGGGCGTCGCAGATGGCGCGTGCAGACCGGCGCAAGTCGGTTTCGCCGCGATCGAGGGCGGCGTCGAGCACGGCGCGAATGCCGCGATGCGGGCGGGTGGCGGCGTGTTTCAGCCGTGCATCAATCCGTCCGGCGCGGTGCGTCCGGCGATGGCGTGAGCCGACGACGAAACGGGCCGGCGTGCGCGCCGCGGCCGGATCAAAGCGGCCGCCATTGCCCCGGTTGCAGATCGTCCAGCCGGTACGGCCCGACCGCCGCGCGCACCAGGCGCAGGGTCGGCAGTCCGACCGCCGCGGTCATGCGCCGGACCTGACGGTTGCGGCCTTCGGCGATGGTGATCGCCAGCCAGGCGTCGGGCACGGTCTTGCGAAAGCGCACCGGCGGATCGCGCGGCCACAGCGCCGGCGGGTCGATGCGCTCGGCCTGGGCGGGCAGGGTGGGGCCGTCGTTGAGCTCGACGCCGCGACGCAGCGCCTGCAACTGGTCTTCGCGCGGCTCGCCTTCGACCTGCACCCAATAGGTCTTGGGCTGCTTGTGCTTCGGATCGGTGAGGCGATGGGCGAGATCGCCGTCGTCGGTCAGCAGCAACAGGCCTTCGCTGTCGTGATCCAGGCGGCCGGCGGCGTAGACGTTCTTCGGCAGGCCGAAACCGGCCAGGGTCGGCTTGGGCGGGACGCTGCGATCAGTGAACTGCGACAGCACGCCGTAGGGCTTGTTCAAGGCGATCAGCATGTGCGCTCGGCGGCGGGTTCCGGATGCGGGTGAAGCGGGGCCGGCGTTACGCGTCGCGACTCAGGTGCGAAGGCTTCGGCGCTTCGCATGCGGCATAGGCCGCCGCGGCAACCACGAAGCGCCGGGCGGGCCCGGCGCCTCGCGGAATTCATCGCATCAACGCGGCTTGCGGAAGCGCAGGGTCATGCGGTCGCTTTCGCCGATGGCCTGGTACTTGGCGTCGTCGGCCGCGTCGTGCTTGTTGACCGGCGGCAAGGTCCACACCCCGTTCGGGTAGTCCTTGGTGTCGCGCGGGTTGGCGTTGATCTCGCTCTTGCCGTCGAGCTTGAAGCCGGCCGCTTCGGCCAGCGCGATCACTTGCGCGGTGCCCACATAGCCGGACTTGTCGTCGGCCGGCACGTCGGTCTTGGCGCGATGCTCGACCACGCCGAGCACGCCGCCGGGCTTGAGCACTTCATAGAAGCCCTTGAACATCACCTCGGCCTGTCCGGCCGAACGCCAGTTGTGCACATTGCGGAAGGTCAGCACCAGGTCGGCCGAGCCGGCCGTGCCGAAGGCCGGCTTGTAGGCGTCGTAGGCGGCGACGCCGACCTTGCCGTACTGCGCCGGCGAGGCGGCGAACTTCTGTTCCAGCGAGGTCTTGGCCTTGGCGTAGTACTTGCGCGAGCCGTCCTCGGTCTGGGTGTCGGGATCGACCACTGCGGCGACGTAACGGCCCTTGTCGGCCAGATACGGGGCGAGGATTTCCGAGTACCAGCCGCCGCCCGGAGTGATTTCGACCACGGTCTGGTCCGGACGCAGGCCGAAGAAGGTCAGCGTTTCCAGCGGGTGGCGGTAGCCGTCGCGGGCGACGTTCTTCGGGTCGCGCCAGCTGCCGGCGATGACGGTCTTGAGCGCGCTGGAACCGGCGGCTTCGCGCGCGGCGGGCGCGGCTTTCTTCGTGCTCTTGGCGGCTTTGGCTGCGGGCTTGGCGGCTGCTTCGGCGGCCGGCTTGGCGGCGTCGGCGGGTTCGGTTTTTTCCTGTGCGTAAGCGGCCACGGCCAGGCTGGGCAGCAGCGCGGCGAGCAGCAGTCGGGCAAGACGTTGTCGTTCCATGCAACGAACTCCGGAGGCATGCGGGGAGGGCGTCAGCCTACCGCAAGCGTTCAGCTTGGGGGATGCCGCGGCTGTGCCGGTCGCGGTGCATTCAGCGCCGCTTACGTCGCGGCTTGGCGGCGGCGGGCGCGTCGGGCAGGCCGCAGGCGCCGTCGTCAGTGCTGGCGACCTCGCGCGTGGCCAGATCCGATTCCATCTGGTCGATGTAGGCGCGCGCCTGCTGGTGCAGCCAGGTGCGGAAGGATTCCAGGCCGCCGTGATCGACCGAGCGCTGCGGATAGACCAGGTAATGGCCCCAGTCGATCTTCAGCCGGCCCTGGCTCAGCGGCACCAGCTGGCCGCTGCGGATCAGCAGGCGCGTGCGCGCCAGCCGCCCCAGCGCCACGCCCAGGCCTTCGACCGCGGCGCGGTGCATGGTTTCGGAATCGTCGAAGTGGGCGACGAAGCGGGTCGGGCGCTTGCCGCCGCCGTAGCGGTCGAACCAGTCCTGCCAATACGTGGACAGGTCGCCGAGCAGCGGCCAGCGATGCAGGTCGTCCTGCGCCGGCAGCCCGCCCATGCGCTCGACCAGGGCGGGGCTGGCGACCGGCACCAGGGTTTCGTCGAACAGGTGCTCGATGACCAGCCCGGGCCAGCGGCCGTAGCCGCCGCGCATGGCCGCGTCGATGCCGGGCTCGCGATCGAAATCCACCAGCGCCGCGCTGGAGAACAGGTTGAGTTCCAGCTGCGGATACAGGGCGACGAAGCTGCCCAGCCGCGGCACCAGCCAGGACGAGGCCATCGAGGCCATCAGGCTCAGGGTCAGCACGTCGTCGCGGCGCGGGCTGTACGGGCGCAGGGCGTGGTCGAGCGCGTCCAGGTGCGGGGCGACCACCGACAGCAGGCGTTCGCCGTCGGCGGTCAGGCTGACCCCGCGCGGCCCGCGCTCGAACAAACGCCGGCCCAGGCGTTCTTCCAGGGTGCGGATCTGGTGGCTGAGCGCGCTGACGGTCAGGTGCATCTGCTCGGCGGCGCGGGTGAGGTTGCTGGTGCGCGCGGCGGTGGCGAAGCCCAGCAGGGCGTGCAGCGGCGGTCGGTTCATCGCGAAGGGTCCAAGACGGCGGCTACCGGGACGGAGTCGGATCGACAGCAGTGTTTAACCTGATTCAACCCTGGCTTGCAAACGTGTCGCTTTTTTGCCGAATCTGGCGAGCGTAACTTGCGAATCACTCAATAGGCCAGCCCGCCCCCTCTGCGTGGCCCGGCCCGATTCGCAAGGAGATGAGGCCATGAATATCTACAAGAATCTGATGTTCCTGCACGGCCATTTCGTCGATCCGCGCGATGCCGACGACGAAACCGCCGCCCCCGTCGCGACGCGGACTCCGGTGCAGGCTCCGGCGCGGGCCGCGGCCGGCGCCGTTTCCAGCCGGGCTCAAGCCTCGCGCGTTCGCGCCAGCGGCTGGCGCACCTGGCTGCAGCTGTGGCCACGCGAGACGGCGAAGGTTGAGGTGGATTGCGACGCGCGTGGGTGTGTTTGAGCGAAACCGATACGGGTAGTCATCGCTGCACACGCGGAACATAGGAGACTTCAGCGCAGTCCCTCCAGGCCGTCATTCCCGCGAAGGCAGGAATCCGGGGCCTTCAGCACCATCCCTCCAGACCGTCATTCCCGCGAAGGCGGGAATCCAGAGACTTAAGCGTCATCCCTCCAGGCCGTCATTCCCGCGAACGCGGGAATCCAGTGACTTCACGCGTTCTCGCACGAAAGGCCCTGGATTCCCGCGTTCGCGGGAATGACGAGCAAAAAAGAAGCGGCGCATCCCGAACACGACCGGTCCGACTCGCACCCGCCGCGCGGCCAAAACCCATCCCTCAAGGCAATCGCCGCTGCGACGGATACGGCGCCACATCGTTGCGCTGCCCGCTCGCCAGCCCCGCCTGCACCTGCTGCCACCACTCCATGCGGAAGATGTCGCCGTGCGCGTGCATCAACGCGCCCAGCAGCGGCGGCGACAAGCCCAGAAAGCGCGGGAACTGCTCCGGAAACACATCGTTGCCGTGGGCGTAGAACCACGCGCCCGACTCCATCTCCTCCTCGTGATTGCGCGGCGCCGGCATCGCGCGGAAGCGGCAATCGGTGACCAGACACAATTCGTCGTAGTCGTAGAAGATCGCGCGCCCATGCCGCGAAACCCCGAAGTTCTTCAGCAACAAATCGCCCGGAAAAATATTGCTCAACGCCAGATCGCGAATCGCCTGACCGTAATCGATCACCGCCGCGCGCGCCGCTTCCGCCGGCTGCTCGCGCACATACAGATTCAACGGCCGCAGACGCCGCTCGACATAACACAGGTGCAGCACCAGATCGTCGCCGTCCTGGCTGATGCTGCCCGCGCAGGTGCTCAGCAACTCATCGAGCAGATCCGGCTCGAATCGCGAACGCGGAAAACGCAGGAACCGGAACGGCTGCGCATCCACCAGCCGGCCGACGCGATCGTGATGGAACACCAGCGAATACTTGGCCTCGACCTCTTCGCGCGCGACTTCCTTCGGATAGGCGAAACGATCGCGGATGATCTTGAACACCAGCGCGTAACTGGGCAGCGTGAACACCGCCATGACCATGCCGCGCTCACCGTCGGCGCGCACCAGGCGCTCGCCGGGCTGGGCGGCGAACTGGCGGAAGAAGGTGCGGTAACGCTCGGTCTTGCCCTGCTTGGCGCGGCCGAGCACGGTGTAGAGCTCGTCGATCGGCTTGCCCGGCAGCAGCGTGCGCAGGAACACCACCGCGTCGCCGACCGTGCCCAGATCGGCATGGAAATAGCTGCGCGAGTAACTGAACAACTGCACGACTTCGCTGCGCAAGGTCAGCACCGCATCGACCTTGAGCGCGCCGTCCTCGTTGACCAGGGCGATCACGCACGGCGAGAACGCGCGTTCGCCGAACACGCGGCCGATCAGATACGCGCGCTGCTCGCGATAGAACACGGTGTTGAGCAGTTCCACCGCGCGCACCGGATGCGGCCCCCAATGCTGCAAGTCCTCCTGCAGCCGCACCGCGATCCCCGCCGCGCAGCGGGTGCGATGGGCGTAGGGCACCGCGAAGGGATAATCGTCGAGCACCCGCATGAAGGTCTCGACCAGACGGTCTTCCGACACCGCATAGCTGTGGCGCGCGACCGGATGGGTGATCGCGTCGGTGGGCTCGATGTCGAGCGCGACGAATTCCATCGCCGGATCGACGCCGCGGGTCTTGAAGAAACGCCGGGTAAGCGTGTTGAAGAACGTCTTGTACAACTCGCCGTCGAGCAAGGGCGCGACCGCTTGCGCATAGGCGGTGTGCACCTGCGACCAGAACGCGCGATCGCGCGCCTGCTCGCCCAGCCGCGCCTCCAGCGCATCGCTGGCTTCGGCGATGCAGCGGTCGTACAGCTCGATGCGTTCGACCGCGTCGTCGCGCGCGCCGTTCCAGTCGCAGCGCTCGAAGCGGCCTTGCGCGCGGCGGGTGATCGCGGCGAAGCGCGCGTGGTAGTTGGCGAAGGCGTCGCGGATCTGGCCGGCGACGGCAACGGCTTGCGCAAGGGCGGCGGAGTCGGCGGACATGGCCGCAGTGTACGGCGGCGGCGCGGGGCGTCCAGCGGGTCCGGCCGGTCGCGTAGCGGCGATGCGTCAAAACGATGCCGCGCGCGCGACTATCGCGTTACCATCCGGCCGAAGGTGCAAGGACGCAACCAGCGCCGACAGAAACGGCCCGATGGGGAAACGTTCGGCAGCCACTGCCCGGACCGCATCGCCGAAGCCAGTCGTCGCGCGTGTCTTTGCGCTCGCAGCCGGGGCCGCTGTCCCGCGTCAGTCCAGACCAGAGCCAACCCATGCTGCAGAAGATCATCATCGGCATTCTGGCCGCGGCCGTGATCTCGGTCTGTTCGATCTGGGGCTACACGATCTGGCAACGAGCCCAGGCGCCGCCGCCCGCAGCCGTTGCGGCCTCGCCCAAGCCGGCCGAGGCCGCCAAAGCGGATACCGCGATCGCCGCGGTCGCGGCGCCGCTGCCGTTCGAACAAGCCGACGGCACCCACTTCACCTACAACTACCTGCCGCCGCGCGATCCCGATTTGCTGGCGATGTACGACATGGCGCGCAAGATCGACGTGCTGCGGCAACTGCCCGAGATCGACCAGCTCGACGGCTGGCTGATGCTGCCGCGTCCGATCAACTACGTCGCCGCGCAATGCGACACGGTCAACATCTTCTACGCCCGGGACAAGGGCGAGATCGTCCTGTGCTACGAAATGCTGGAACTGCTGGTGCGCCAGGGCCTGACGATCGCCCAGGCCAACGGTGGCAGCGCCCGCGATCAGCTCGATTATCTGCTGGCGAACCTGCGCTTCCTGCTGTTGCACGAAACCGGCCATGCCCTGATCGATCTGCTCGATCTGCCTGCGACCGGCCGCGAGGAAGACGCGGTGGATCAACTGGCGACCACGCTGATGCTGTCGTTCGTCAGCACCGACGAATCGCGGGGCGATATCGCGAGCAAGCTGCAGCTGGCGTCGAATTTCTTCCTGATCACCGACGACGGACAGCACGACATGGCCCGTTACGCCGACGAGCACTCGGTCGGCGCGCAGCGTTTCTTCAACCTGCAGTGCATGGTCTACGGCAGCGACCCGGACAAGTACCCGAGCATCGTCGCCAGCGGCCGCCTGCCCGAGGCGCGGGCGCTGCGTTGCGTGGAAGAAAGCCGGCAGATCACTCGCAACTGGATGCGCCTGATCGGGCCGCACATCGCGCCCAGGCACCGCATGAGCGCGGAGGAAGAACGGGCCAGGATCGAGGAGATCGAGCGCAAGCAGGCTCAGAACCGCAACGCGGCCGATGCGCGCTGAGCGTTGCTTCGCCGAATCGCATCGGTGACGTAAGCTTCGCGGCGCCGCGGCCTGCATCCGGACGCCGCGGCCCGGACATTGGAGTAGAAAATGACCTATCGGTCGATCGTATTCGCAGCGGCGGCGCTTGCGCTCACCGCGTGTTCCCAGCCGCCGCAGCCGTCCGCTCAGGACGCCAAAGCCACCTTCCTGCGCGCCTGCGAGCGCCGCCTGCAAAACCGGACGAACCTGAGCGCGCAGCAGATCGCGTCGTTCTGCCCGTGCTTCGCCAATGCGGCTTCAGCCAAGCACGACATGAACCGGCTCAATGCCGAAATGGAATCCGGCAGTAACGAGGTTTTCAAATCGACCTTGCAGGCCGAATTCGATCAGTGCAAACGCACCATGTGACCGATGACGGGGTCGATCGCGTCTTGACGCCGCCGCACCGCCGCAAAAACAAAGGGCGCCGAAGCGCCCTTTGTTCTACTTCGATCGTCCAGCGCCCGCTTACAGGTGCTTGATGATCTCGTCGGCGAACTCCGAACACTTGACTTCGGTCGCGCCGTCCATCAGACGGGCGAAATCGTAGGTCACGCGCTTGCTGGCGATGGCCTTGTCCATCGCGGCGATGATCGCATCGGCCGCTTCGGTCCAGCCCAGGTAACGCAGCATCATCTCGCCCGACAGGATCACCGAGCCCGGGTTGACCTTGTCCAGGTCGGCGTACTTCGGCGCGGTGCCGTGGGTCGCCTCGAACACGGCGTGGCCGGTCACGTAGTTGATGTTCGCGCCCGGCGCGATGCCGATGCCGCCGACTTGCGCGGCGAGCGCGTCGGACAGGTAGTCGCCGTTGAGGTTCAAGGTCGCCGAGACGTCGTATTCCTTCGGACGCAGCAGGATCTGCTGCAGGAAGGCGTCGGCGATGGCGTCCTTGATGATCAGGCCGGCGCCCGGCTTGCCTTCCGGAATCACGTGCCACGGACCGCCGTCGAGCTCGACCGCGCCGAAGTAGTCGCGCGCCACCTGGTAGCCCCAGTCACGGAAGCCACCTTCGGTGTACTTCATGATGTTGCCCTTGTGGACCAGGGTCACCGACTTGCGCTTGTTCTCGATCGCGTAGGAAATCGCGCTGTGGACCAGACGCTCGGTGCCCAGGCGGCTGACCGGCTTGATGCCGATGCCGACTTCGACCGGCAGCTCGCGCGCCGGCGCGCCGACGGCTTCCATTTCCTTCAGCCACGCCGCGTTCTTTTCCGCGGTGCCGAAGCGGATCTTGTCGAACGCCTGCGGGAATTCCTTCTGCAGGAAGTCCAGCACCTTCTGCGAGTCGGCGCTGCCGCCGGCCCATTCGATGCCGGCGTAGATGTCCTCGGTGTTCTCGCGGAAGATCACCATGTCCACGTCGCCCGGCTTCTTGACCGGCGAGGGCACGCCCTCGAACCAGCGCACCGGGCGCAGGCACACGTACAGGTCCAGCATCTGGCGCAGCGCCACGTTGAGTGAGCGGATGCCGCCGCCGACCGGCGTGGTCAGCGGGCCCTTGATGCTGACCAGGTAATCGCGGCACGCCTGGACGGTGCCGTCCGGCAGCCAGGTGCCGTAGGTGTTGTTGGCTTTCTCGCCGGCATAGACCTCGAGCCACTCGATCTTCTTGCTGCCGCCGTAGGCCTTGGCGACCGCGGCGTCGAGCACGCGCACCGAAGCACGCCAGATGTCCGGGCCGGTGCCGTCGCCTTCGATGAACGGGATGATCGGGCGATCCGGCACATTCAGGCCGGTCGGGGTCTTGGTGATCTTGGCGCCGCCTGCGGGCGGCGTCGCTACGAACTCGGTCATTACGATCTCCAGTGGGGCCTCCGTGCGCGGGCGCACGGGGCGGAGCAGGGTCCTTGCGGGACGCGATGGCGCTGCGACCCGGCCCGCCATTGTCGCGGTTCGGGCGGGGCGAGGCAAAGACCCAGGTGGTAGGAGGCTTGGCGGCGCTGTGGAATGATGCATTCCGCGCCGGACACGGTACGGGCGGCGGCGTTCGCCGGATCGGCTTGAGGCGCGCCGCTGGCCGCCAACCCATGACCCAGGAACGTCGTGATGCATACGCAAGCCGATTTGCCGGTGCTCGATCAATTCTGCGAGGACGATTTCGCCGACTGCGTGTTCAAGATCGAGAATCTGCGCGCGGACGAGCAGCACTACTACTTTCGTATGTCGGCGAACTACGACGATCAAATCGTCGCCGTCGATGCCAGGCTGGTGAAGACCATCGGTCCGGGATTCGATTCGGACATGAAGATGATCGCCTCGCACGTCTATCGCGATGGTTTGGTGCTGTCCTCGATCGGCGCGGCCAGCGACCGACTGATCGGCGCGTTGGCCAGGCTGTACGGCGTGGAGCCGTTCGAACGTATCGCCGCGCCGAGCGAGCGCTATACCGTGATTGCGTTGCAGCAGGAAAACACGGCGTTGGAAGCCCACGCGGTCAGGATGAAGCTGTTCGGGCGCGACCAGGATGAGGGTTTCGACGAGGACGATTATTACGAAAGCTTCTTCCACGTAGACTTGCCCACGGGCTATGTTTATTGGAACGAGAAGGACCAGGACTATCGCGAGCCGCTTCTGCGCGCATGGACGGCGACAACGGATGCATCGCCCGCGTAAGTGGGCGACGCATTCGCGATTGAGCTGGTACGAATTCGGGTTCCACGGCAATCAGCATCCGCAGTGGACGGCCGCATAGCACAAGGACGTTGACCGTGAACGAAGCCGACGAATCGATCGAATCCAGGTATTCGGCCAAACTGCTGTTCCAGTTCCGGGTAGTCGTCCAGGGCGATTCCGGGATCATGCGTACCTGTGAGGAACGCATCATTGTGTTTCGCGCGCCGGGTGCTCGCAAAGCCTTGGCCGAGGCGAAGCGGCGTGGCCGGAAAGCGCAACACGACTATCTGAACAGCGACGGCAACCCGGTATTTTTCGAGTTCGTCGGCGTGATGGATCTGCTCGGACTCGGTGTGGAATGCGACGACGACGAAGTCTGGTACGACATCGTCGTGCGCAAGCAGCCGATGGAGCGCGCCGCACAACTTCTGCCGGATGAGAGCGAACTGTCCGCGATTCGTGAAATCCAGGTTCGATGAAACGTATCGTGCGGCCTTCGCTTGCGGCATGACTCCGGCGTCGCTGAAACCCGGACGCGAAGCCTCAGCCGGTCGCGGCCCCGTGCTCCCACACTTGGGGCGTCAACGGTTCCATCCCATGCGCCACCCGCGCCTTGTCGCACTGCGGGCTCGCGGTGCCGTCTTCCCACGCCGGTTTGAGCGCATGGCACGGCGACGGCCGCAGCGCGTAGACGCCGCAGTGCGCGTCCACGCTGATGTCGCCGCGCAGTTGTTCGCAGCGCACGGCCGTGCCGCCGTAGGTGCCGCGCATGACCACGCGATGCGGGTCGAGGATTTCGGTCAGCGCGCTCGGCGTGATGCCGCCCTCGCAGGCGTCGGTTTCGCTCCAGTGGAAGGCGACGCGGAAGTGAGCGCAGCAGGCGCCGCAGCTCAGGCAGGGGTGGATCGGAGGCGACATGGCGTCGGGCACGGTACGGGTGGTTATTGTTTCATTGGCCCCTGTGCGCGAAGCAAGCGCGGGGCGGGCGGTGCCGCGCATCAAACGGGCCGCGCCAACAGAGCATCCAGGCCGCAGATGAGAATGCCCACGGCCGTCAGGGTCAACAGCGCGGCGAGCACACCCAGACGGCGGATCAGCGGGCGGTGGGTTCTGAATCGATCCGGTCGCAGCTTGCGCTGCAGAATCAGGCCGAGCGCGTAACCGGGAAGCGCGGCCAGCGCGGCGCCCAGCCACAGCCGCAGGATGGGATGCGGCGCCGATAAGGCGTAGTAACCGATCGCCGCGCCGATGAGCTCGGCCAACAGCACCGCCAGCATCACCGGCCACACGGGCTGCAGGTCGGACAGGGAGTATCGGGAACCGAACTGCGGCTCTTGCATGCGGGCGATCCTGCGCGGGCGGGGCATTCGCTGCGCACGATACGCGATGGAAATAGCGCCGGTGGCCGCGGACTAGTCACGCACCGGATCACGACGCGCCGCGAGCCCTAGAACTTCGGGCCCATGTGCCTCGTGAAGCGGCTACCGGTATCGCCTGCCGACACTTACGCCCCGTGGCACTTCTTGTACTTCTTACCGCTGCCGCAAGGACACGGCTCGTTGCGATCGGGCGTCTCGGCGCGGCGCAGCGGTTCGCGCGGGGTCAGCGCTTCGATGCGGTGGTGGTGCAGGTCGGCCAGCATCCCGGGCAGGCTGGCGACGATTTCCAGGCGCTCGCGGTAGCTGATCGGCGTGGCCGGCGCGGTCGGGTCTTCGGCCAGCACTTCGCCGCTGGCGAGGCGGTCGAACAGGCCGAAGATTTCGTCGATCCAGTCGTTGTCGTCCAGCCACTTGTCCCAGGCCGCCTCGTTCAACTCCACGCCGCGGAAGAAGCCGAAGGCCCAGTCGCGGCCGACGTCGAGTTCGTCCGGTTGTTCGTTGTCGGGTTCTTCCGGCAGCCACAGCAGCGGGGCGAGGTGGTCGGGCAGGTCGCCGTCGCTGTAGCGCACGCGCGCGCTGACCATGTTCCAGTGGCCCAGCAGCAGCGCCTGCACCTGCGCGGCTTCGGCCTCGTCGTTCCAGCGCGGCTCCTTGCCGCCCCAGACCGGCGGCTGCCATTGCTCGGGCGCGGGCTGCTCCGGGCCGACCGCCAGGGCCGACAGGTAGCCGTCCAGCGCTTCCAGGTTGAAGCCCTTGTACGGCACGGCGCGTTGGTCGAGCAGGTCGGCCAGGCGTTCGATCTGGTCGTCGTCGAGGTAGGCGGGCGCTTTCATGGCAGGACTCGGGCAACGGGTGGGGACGCGCATGGTAGTCGCAGCGGCGTGTCTGCGCTGAAAATACGTCATGAGCGCCCGAACCGATCCGCCCGCCGCCTGCCCCTGCGACCCGTCGCGCCGCTACGCCGCCTGTTGCGGGCGGCTGCATGGCGGGGCGCCGGCAGAGTCGGCCGAGGCCCTGATGCGCTCGCGCTACAGCGCCTATGTCCTGGGCGATGCGGACTATCTGCGGGCCAGCTGGCATCCCGATACCTGCCCGGCGCAGCTGGATTTCGACCCGGCGGTGCGCTGGCTGGGGTTGCAGGTGAAGCGGCACCGGCCCGAGGGCGATGCCGCGGTGGTCGAGTTCGTCGCGCGCTACCGCGTCGGCGGCGGTTCGGCGGTGCGGTTGCATGAGGTCAGCCGGTTCGCGCGGGTCGCGGGGCGGTGGTTGTATGTGGACGGGGAGTTTCCGTCGGGGGCGTGACATGGGTGGGGTCGGCGGAGACGCGAACCATTGCCCCCTTTGAAAAAGGGGGCAAGCGCCCGGCGCGGGTTTCGTTTCGCGGGGTTAAGCGGAGCGCGGGGGATTTGCTTTGCGGCGCGGTAAGAGCAAAAGCTAAATCCCCCCTGCCCCCTTTTTCAAAGGGGGAACTGCTTTGGGGGGCGGGGTGTGCGTGGGTGCTGCGCGGCGTTTCGGGGCCCAAAACGCAGAAAAAAAAAGGGCGCGGCATGTAGCCGCGCCCTGGGCTTGCCCGCCCATAGTGGCGGAGAGAGCCTTACTTCTTGACGTCGAATTCCTTCGTCTGGACGACGTTGCCGTCCTGAGTGATTTCGACCTTGTACTTGCCTTCCGGGAAGCCCTTCGGGCTGTTGATGTGGAACTCGGTCACGCCGCCGTTGGTGGCCTGCACGTCGGCGGCCGGGTCTTCGTGAACGGTCTGGCCGTCCTGGAAGGTCCACTTGGCGCCGAGCTTGGTCGCGACGGTCGCGGCCGGATCGGAGGTGCTGGTGGAGACCGAGGCGTAGACCGTATCCTTCGGCTTGAACGAGGCGGCGGCCGCGGAGACCTTCTTGTCGGCGCCGATCGCGCTGCCCAGGTCCACGCTGGCGACGGTCGCGGTCGCGGTCGCGGCGGGCGCCGGAGCGGGCTCGGCCGGAGCGGGCGCCGGAGCCGGGGTTTCAGCGGCGGGCGGCGGCGTGGGAGCCGGCTCTTCCTTCTTCTTGCAGCCGGCCAGCGCCAGCGCGGCGACCAGGGCGGCGGCGACGGCGTAATGCGTGCGATTGCGGATCAGCATGGTGGATCTCCTGAAAAGGCGAAGTAGGTGATGTTGAAACGCGCGCGCGATCAGTCGCTGGCGGCGGGAATCTTGAGAACCTGGCCGGGCTGGATCTTGTCGGGGTCGTCGAGCTGGTCGCGATTGGCTTCGAAGATCGCGTTCCACTTGCTCGACTTGCCGTAGAACTGCTTGGCGATATGCGAAAGCGTGTCGCCCTTCTCGACCGTGTAGGTCTGCTCGCCACCGCCGGTAATTTCGTCGGTCGAGCTCACGCCGCCTTGCACGTCGCTGAAGTCGGCTTTCTCTTTGATCTCGTCAGTGCTCGACGCTCCGCCTTGCACATCGGAAAAATCGGCTTTCTTGTCCGGGGTAGTCATGGGTTGAGGGCTCCTGCCGAAGTGGCGGAAAGGAACATGACATGGCGCTTGTTAAAAAGACATAGCGCCCGCGTGAACTTTCATGACGAAACTGAATGAGCGAATTCCGTGAACCGCTCCCTGGCATAAGCCGTGTGTAGGGCTTGTGCGAGGGCGATTACTGCCGTTCGTCGCGACCCGCCGGCGGCGGTGCCAGGCCGTGGCTGCCGCGCCACGGATTGATGTCCAGACCGCCGCGCCGGGTGTAGCGCGCTTCCACCGACAGCCATTGCGGCTGGGCGTGTGTTTGCAGGTCGGAATGGATGCGTTCGACGCATTGTTCGTGGAATTCGGCGTGATCGCGGAACGAGATGAGATAGCGCAGCAGCGCGGCGCGATCCAGGCGCGGGCCGCGGTAGGCGACGATCACGCGGGCCCAGTCGGGCTGGCCGGTGACCGGGCAGTTGGATTTGAGCAGGGCGCTGGTCAGGGTTTCTTCGACGATCGCGCCGGGGTCGGCCCGCAGGTGGCCGGCGTTGGGCGGGCCGTAGTCGTCGATCGCCACGTCGAGCTCGTCGATCGATTCGGCGCCGTCGTTATTTCCGATGGACGGCAGGCCGAAAGCGACCTCGACTGGGGCCCCGGCGGCCGCGGACAGGTCGGCGGCGATGGTCGCGCGCACGATGTCATCGCTGTCGAAGCGGGTCGAGTTGAACGAGTTGAGGTAGAGCTTGAGCGACTTGGACTCGATCAAATGCGGCGAGCCGGCCGGCACCGTCACCGTGGCGGTGGCCACGCGCGGCTTGCCGCGGGCGTCGAGCCAGCTGAGCTCGTAGGCGTTCCAGCGGTCGAAACCGGTGAACGGCAGGGCATCGTCGCTCAGGCCGATGTGGGCGCGGCCGAGGGAGCGGGCGATCGGGAACAGCAGCGAGGCGTCGTACTCGCGCGGGTAATCGACGTGGCGGCCGAGGGGGAGGTCATGCGTGGTCATGGGGCGATTTTAGCTGCTTCGGGTTGGGGGTATCGGCAAGAGCAAATCCCCCGCGCTCCGATCTAAGTTCAGCCGACCCGGTTTCGCCGGGCGCTCGCCCCCTTTTCCAAAGGGGGCAATGGTTCGTGTCCGCCGACGATTCCCCCGCTGCTGCCGACCTGTTCCCCCCTTTGAAAAAGGGGGGGGCTAGGGGGGATTTGCTTTTGCGTTCCGATCGCTGCGCGCCCTCTCTACAAAGGGGGCAACGGTTCGTGTTCGCGAGCGTTTCAGGGCGTTAGGCCCGCCGCCTCTCAACCCGCCTTGGCCCCATTCAAATAATCCAACGTCACCTGCAGCATCGCCCGCAACCCCAGATCCAGCGAGCTCTCATCGAGCTTGAACTTGGGCGAATGATTGCTCGGCGCCGTGGACGGATCCACGCCCGGCTCGGTCGCGCCGACGAAGAAGAACATCGCCGGGACTTCCTTGGCGTAGTAGGAGAAATCCTCCGCACCCATCACCAGCGGCATCTCGATCACGTTCTTGTCGCCGGCCACGGCCTTGAGGCTGGGCAGCATGCGCGCGGTCAGCGCCGGGTCGTTGTAGGTGACCGGATTGCCGTCCTGATCGGGCACCTGGCTTTCGGCGTGGGCGCCGTGGGCGAGGCTGACGTGCTCGGCGACGTTCTTGAGATCCTTGAAGATCGCCTGACGCATGCCTTCATCGAAGGTGCGGATGGTGCCGACCATCTCCACCTCGTCGGGAATGATGTTGTAGCGGATGCCGCCCTTGATCGCGCCGAAGGTCACCACCGCCGGCAGCTTGGCGATGTTGGTGCGGCGGCTGACGATGGTCTGCGCGCTGCCGATCACGTCGGCCGCGGCGACGATCGGGTCCACGCCGGCCCACGGCGCCGAGCCGTGGGTCTGGCGGCCCTTGATCTTGATGCTGAAACGGTCCGACGCCGCCATCAGCGGCCCCTGGCGCACGCCGAGCTGGCCGGCCGGCAAGGTCGAGAACACGTGCAGGCCGAACATGGCCTCGGGCTTGTAGTCCTTGAACAGACCGTCCTTGAGCATCAGCGAGGCGCCGCCTTCCTCGTTGGCCGGCGCGCCTTCCTCGGCCGGCTGGAACACCAGCATCACCTGGCCCGGCAGGTCCTTCTTCATCGCCACCAGCGCATCGGCGATGCCGAGCAGGATGCTGGTGTGGGCGTCGTGGCCGCAGGCGTGCATGACGCCGACGGTTTCGCCGCGGAAGGTCGCGGTGGCCTTGGACGCGAACGGCAGATCGACCTGCTCGGTCACCGGCAGCGCGTCCATGTCGGCGCGCAGGGCGATCTTCGGGCCGGGCTTGCCGCCTTCGATGATCGCGACCACGCCGTGGCGGGCGATGCCGGTGCGCGGCTTCAGGCCGAGCTTGCGCAGATGCTCGACGACCTTGGCCGAGGTGCGTTCCTCGCGGTTGGACAGCTCCGGATGCTCGTGGAAGTCGCGGCGCCAGGTGACCACGTCGGCCTTGACCTTGGCGGCGGCCGAGGCGACCTCGGGGCGTTCGCCCGATTGCGCGGCGGCGGCCAGCGGCAGGGCGGCGAGGACGCTGAAACTCAGGGCGCAACGCAACGCGACGGACAGCGGACGCTTCATCGACGGGACTCCGGGCGGGAAAGGTCCGATGCTAGCCGATGGCGGCGGGATGGGATGCGCGACGTTGGTCGGCTTCAGGGGCTCGCGACCGGGGCGCGGACACGCGAGGCCTCCATTGCGCCGTTCGCACGATCTGCCGCGCCGTTCGCGGTGTGCCTGACGCGTCCCGGCGCGGTTTCGCCCCTGCCTCAAGGCCCGTGCAGGTAATCCAGCGCGACCTGCAGCATGGTCTGGGTGCCGACTTCCAGCGCGCCTTCGTCGAGCATGAAGTTCGGCGAATGATTGATCGGCGCCTTGGCCGCGTCGGTTCCCTTCGCGGTGGAGCCGACGAAGAAATAGAAGCCCGGCACGGTGTTGGCGAACTGCGAGAAGTCCTCGGCCACCGTCACCAGTCCGGACTCGGCGACGTTGCTCTCGCCGGCCGCGCGCTGCAGCGAGGGCAGCACGCGCCGGGTCAGCGCCGGGTCGTTGACGGTGGCCGGCGCGTTGTTGACCACCTGCAATTCGGCGGTGGCGCCGGCCGCGTGCGCGTAGTCGTCGGCGGTGCGGCGCAGGCGCGCGATCACGTCCTCGCGCACGCCGGCATCGAAGGTGCGCAGGGTGCCGACCAGCCGGGCTTGGTCGGGAATGATGTTGAAACGCACGCCGCTGTTGAACTGGCCGGCGGTCAGCACCACCGGCGTCGCGGCGATGTTGACCTGGCGCGCGATCAGGCTCTGGCTGGCGAGCAGGATCTGCGCGCCGACGGTGATCGGGTCCACGCCGTCCCACGGCCGCGAACCGTGCGTCTGCTTGCCGCGCACGGTCAGGCTCCATTCGTCGGCGCTGGCCAGCATCGGCCCGCTGCGATAACCGACCTGGCCCACGTTCAAGCCGGCCCATACGTGCAGACCGAACACGGCTTCGGGTTTGAAATCCTTGAACACGCCTTCATCGAGCATCAGCTTGGCGCCGAACGGCTCGCCCGCCGTCGGCGGGCCTTCCTCGGCCGGCTGGAACACGAACATCACCTCGCCCGGCAGCTGATCCTTCTGCGCCGCCAGCGCCGTCGCCACTCCGAGCAGGATCGCCACATGGGCGTCGTGGCCGCAGGCGTGCATGACGCCGACCGGCTGGCCGCGGTAGTCGGCGGTGACTTTGGACGCGAACGCCAGCCCGGCCGGTTCGGTCACCGGCAGTGCGTCCATATCGGCGCGGATGGCGATTTTCGGCCCCGGCTTGCCGCCCTTGAGCACCGCGGTCACGCCGGTGTGGGCGATGCCGGTGCGCGGCTGCAGGCCGAGTTTGCGCAACTGGTCGGCGATCAGCTTGGCGGTGCGCACCTCATGTTGGCCGAGCTCGGGATGCTGGTGGATATCGCGGCGCCAGGCCACGACCTGCGGCTGCACCTGTTGCGCGGCCTGGGCGGTGCGGGCCGGATCGACGGCTTGCGCCGACGCGGCCGCGGGCAACACGGCGGCCAGGCACAGGGCCAGCACGGACCGCGAGAGCGGCAGACGATCGAACCGGGGCATCGCGGACTCCGTGCAGTGAACAAGGCAGTCGATGCTAAGACGTATCGGTGCGGGGCGATATCTCCAGGCGGCATGAGTGCATGCAACGCAGGGTTGCGCATCCAACGGAGCTTCGATGCCTGGTACGCCCGGTCACCGCAGTTGCTGTTCCCCCCTTTGAAAAAGGGGGGCAGGGGGGATTTGCTCTTCGCTTCACCGCAAGCAAAGCAAATCCCCCGCGCTGTTTGCATCGTTGGACTTCGTGGTGGCGCTGGGCGCCGCCCCCTTTTTTAAAGGGGGCAATTTGACGTGCTTGTTTTCGACTGAAAAAACAACGGGCCGGAGCGCAAGCGCTCCGGCCCGTCGAGCGGCGATCAGCGTCCGATCAACGCCATGCCCACTGCGGTGTAACGATCGCCGGCGATGGCTTCCGGAGCGAACAGCGTGTCCAACTGCGCCAGTTCCGCCGCCGACAGCGATACCGTCAGCGCGCCGACGTTGTCTTCCAGGTACTTGCGCCGCTTGGTGCCCGGGATCGGCACCAGATGCTCGCCCTGCGCCAGCACCCAGGCCAAGGCCAGTTGCGCCGGCGTGCAGCCCTTGTCGGCGGCGATGCGCTTGACCTGCTCGGCCAGCGCCAGGTTCTTGGCGAAGTTGTCGCCCTGGAACCGCGGCGTGCTCAGGCGGAAATCGTCGCTCTGCAGTTCGCTGGCGCTGGTGATGTTGCCGGTGAGGAAGCCGCGGCCCAGCGGGCTGTAGGGAACGAAGCCGATGCCCAGGCGCTCGCAGACTTCGAATACGCCGTTGTGCTCGGGATCGCGCGTCCACAGCGAGTACTCGCTCTGCACCGCGGTGATCGGATGCACGGCGTGCGCGCGCTCCAGGGTCTGCGCCGACGGCTCGGACAGGCCCAGGTAACGCACCTTGCCTTGGCGCACCAGTTCGGCCATCGCGCCGACGGTCTCTTCGATCGGCACCGAGGCGTCCACGCGGTGCGCGTAGTACAGATCGACGTGATCGGTGCCCAGGCGCTTCAGGCTGCCTTCGATCGAATTGCGCACGTACTCGGGACGGCCGTTGACGCCGCGCGCGGCCGGATTGGCCGGATCGAACACGATGCCGAACTTGGTCGCCAGGAACACCTGCTCGCGGCGGCCCTTGAGCGCGCGGCCCAGCAGTTCCTCGTTGGTGTACGGGCCATAGATGTCCGCGGTGTCCAGGAAGCTCACGCCCAGTTCCAGCGCGCGGTCCAGGGTGGCCAGCGATTCGGTTTCGTCCGCGGCGCCGTAGGCGAAGCTCATGCCCATGCAGCCCAGGCCCAGGGCGGAGACGGCGGGGCCGTTGCGGCCGAGGCGGCGGGTCGGAAGAGTGCTCATGGTGGGGTCTCCTGATCGGAAGGCAGTGCGCGGCCGTGGGGGGAGGGGCCGCGGCGCCCGGTGGGGCGTGGTGTGAACTCTAGGCTCGCGAGATTGATCGAAAAACCGGCGTTGTCCGAATGACTTATGAAGGTTTGCTTCATAATGGGGCCGACTGTCCTGGCTTCGGAGGCTTCATGGCCGCCCATCCTCTGCCTGCTGTTCTGGCGTTCGCCCGCGTCGCCCATTTCGGCAGCTTCACCCGGGCCGCGGCCGAGCTGGAGATCTCGCCGTCGGCGCTGTCGCAGACCGTCCGCGGCCTGGAGAGCAAGCTCGGCGTGCGCCTGCTCAACCGCACCACCCGTCAGGTCAGCCTGACCGAGCACGGCGCGCGCTTCCTCGATCAGATCGGCCCGGGGCTGGCGCAGATCGAGGCCGCGTTCGACGACCTCGACGCGGTCCGTCATCGTCCCACCGGCCGGCTGCGCATCAATGTCGGGCGCACCGCGGCGAAGGTGCTGGTCGAGCCGCGGCTGCCGGAGTTTCTCGCGCGCTATCCCGAGCTGGAAGTGGAGTTGTTCGCCGACGACACGCTGGCCGATCTGGTCGCCGGCGGTTTCGATGCCGGCATCCGGCTCGGCGAATGCCTGGCGCGCGACATGATCGCGCTGCCGGTCGGCGGCATGCAGCGGCAGGTGATCGTGGCGACGCCGGGGTACTTCGAGCATCGCGACAAGCCGCGCACGCCGCAGGAGTTGGTCGGCCACGAATGCATCCGCCTGCGCCTGCCGGGCAGCCGGCGCCTGTATCCGTGGGAGTTCGGCCGCGACGGCCGCGATTTCGAAGTGGATGTGGAAGGGCGGCTGATCTTCAACGACGGCATGATGATCCTCAGCGCCGCGCGCGCGGGCCTGGGGATGGCGCAGTTGTTCGAGCCGATCGCGCGCGAGGATGTGCGCGCGGGGCGGCTGGTCGAGGTGCTGGGCGACTATCAGCCGCCGTTTCCGGGGTTCTACATCTATTACCCGGCGCGCAAGCAGTTGCCGACGAAGTTGCGGGTGTTCGTGGATTTCATGCGCGAGGGGATGTGATGGGACGAACGCCCAGCCCCCGCGAAACAGTTCCCCCCTTTGAAAAAGGGGGGGGAGGGGGGATTTGCTTTTGACTGCGGCGGACAGCGAAGTTCGGCGGAGTTTTTTTAAAGCAAAAGCGAATCCCCCCTGCCCCCCTTTTTCAAAGGGGGGGAACAACAACAGCAAAGGCAACGGCAACAACACCGGTGACTGCGACCCTCGTCGCCTTTGCTGCACCTCACCTCGCCTTTCCCCAGCCGCCATGCGAGGCTGCGGCCGATCCGCCGGGAAGTCGCCATGACCGCATCGCCCGTTCCGTCTGCCTCGCCTTCGGCCCTGCAGGGCGAAGCCGCCCTGGTGCGCGCGCTGGGGCCGTTCCAGCTCGCCGCGTCGATCATCAACATCATCGTCGGCGCCGGCATCTTCATGCTGCCGGCCCTGCTGATGAGCCGCATGGGCGCGAGCGCGCCGCTGGTGTTCGTGGCCGGGGCGATCGCGATCGTGCCCATCGCGCTGTGCTTCTCCGCCGTCGGCAGCCGCGCTTCGGCGACCGGCGGGCCGTACACCTTCGTCGGCGCGGCGTTCGGGCCGTTCGCGGGATTCCTGGCCGGCGCGCTGATGTGGATCTGCAATACGTCCTCAAGCGCGGGCGTGGCCGCGGCCCTGGCCGAACAGGCCGGCAACGCCTGCAACGCGCTGCGCGAACCGCTGCCGCGCGCGCTCTTCATCGCCGCGACTTATGCGCTGCTGTTCGCCCTCAACGCCTTCGGGGTCAAGCTCGGCGCGCGCATGATCGTGCTGCTGGCCACGCTGAAGCTCACGCCGCTGTTCCTGCTCGCCAGCGTGGGGCTGCTGTTCGTGGACTGGAGCTATGTCGGTTTCGCGCAATTGCCGCCGTGGAGCGCGCTGGGGCCGTCGATGGTGCTGGTGGTGTTCGCCTACTCCGGCATGGAGACCGCGCTGGTACCGACCGGCGAGGTGCGCGATCCCTCGCGCCACGTGCCGCGCGCGACGCTGTCGGCGATCGTGGTGGTGGTGTTGCTGTACATCGGCATCCAGATCGCCTGCCAGGGATTGCTCGGCCCGCGCCTGGACGCCAGCACCGCGCCGGTCGCCGACGCCGCCGGCGCGATCTGGTCGCCCGCGCACGGTCTGTTGCTGATCACCGCCGGCGTGTCGATGACCGGGTTCCTGATGGGCAATCTGTTCTCGTCCTCGCGCCTGTTGTTCGCGCTGGGCCGCGACGGCTATCTGCCGCAGGCCTTCGGCCGCGTCGATGCGCGCTATCACGTGCCGCGGGTGGCCCTGGCCGCGCACGCCGGCATCGCCTTGGCGCTGGCGTTGATCGGCAACTTCGAAACCCTGGCGCTGATCTCCGGCGGCGCGATCTGCCTGTTGTTCGCGGCGGTCTCGGTGGCGGCGTGGCGCGCGCAGGCGCTGGACCTGCGCGGCGCCGGCGAACCGTTCCGCCTGCCCGGCGGCAGCTGGCCGATGCCGTTGCTGGCGGTGGCGATCATGGTCGCGATCCTGGCGACGATGACGCCGGCGCAATGGGCGGCGATCGTGGTGTCGCTGATCGTGCTGGTGGCCTTGTACGGCGTGCTGACCTTGCGACGTCGCCACCGGTAGGAGCTGCGGCCGCGACGTGGCCGCAACCTCGCCATTGTGAGGTCGCACTCGCAGTTCGCGCAGTTCATGCCGTTTGATGAGTTACAGGCGTCGTGACCCGCGGCCGGATCAGCGCGCCCGGTCAGGCTTGGGACCGCCGCCGAATGTGTTCTTCATGCGCTTCGACATAAGGGTGTAGGAGATCCAGAATGCGCCGAACAACAGCGCGCACACCATGTCGATCAGCGTGGACCGGAGCAAATACCCCTCTGTTTCCAGCAGGCGTGTCGCCACCATGTGGCGGACCAGCAGCACGGCGATGGTCGCCGCCACGGCATTGCCGACCCACCAGGCGATGAACACCCGCGGGAACCAGCGCGACTTGGCGAAGAACAAGACCAGCGCGATCAGATTCAACAGCAGCAACACGCCTTTGGAGGAGAATACGAAGGTCAGCGACGCGCGCATCGGGTCGCTCAGGTCGAACATCGATCCGAACGATGTGGTGCCCAGAGACAAGATCGATGCGGTGTTGTTCAGGGCCGCTCCCGTGCGCAGGAGCGACCAGCACAAGACGATCGCGACCACGATCAACCAGCCGCCCAAGCCTTTGGGGCCGGAGTTGCGTTCGCTGCTCGGGCCGGAGAACGTCAACGGTGCATCGCCCAGTCGCAATGGGCCGCGCGGCGGCGGTTCCGGTGGACGGTACGGATCTTCGCTGGTCATGCCCGGGCCCCTGGTGGTGTCGTGCGGCTGCACGGCTTGCCCGCTTGAAACCGGGCGCGAACACGACTCGCGCACGATAGCCGTTCCGCCTGCGCTGTCACATCCCGCTGTGCGCTCCAGGATGCGAATCGGCGCGAAAAGAATGGCGATCCGCCCAGTCCGTGCTTGATCCCGGGCCGCCGCTTGTTGCCTACTAGGGCCTGCAAGGGAACAGCGGGAGCCACGCGCCTCGATCATGGCCAGCACCGCCGCCACCGAACCGACCGTTCAAGCGCCCGCCGCGCCGCCGCTCGCGCCCACGCCGATGTCGCGCTGGCGCATCGCCGGTTTCGTCTCGATCTCGCTGCTGCTGGGCCTCACCCAAAGCCTGGGCATGAACCTGGTCGCGTCCAACCTGCAGCAGGTGCAGGGCGCGCTCGGCGCCACCAGCGCCGAGGCGACGTGGCTGCTGACCGCGTACTTCGCCACCAACATCCCCGCCAGCCTGCTGCTGACCAAGTTCCGCCTGCACTACGGTCTGCGCCTGTTCGCCGATCTGGGCATCGGCCTGTTCGTGGTCGCCGCGGTGGTGCACCTGCTCGCCAACGATCTGGACTCGGCCATCGCCGCGCGCGCCGCGCTCGGCATCGCCGCCGCGCCGTTGAGCTCGCTGACGATCCTGTACATGGCGGAAGTGTTCGCCGGGCCGAAGAAGATCGTCGGCCTGATGTTCGGCTTCGCCGCGCTGCAGACCGGCGCGCCGATCTCGCGGATCGTCGCTGAGACCCTGCTGCTCAACGCGCAGTGGCACGGCATCGTGATGTTCGAACTCGGGCTGGCGCTGGCCTGCCTGGCCGCGATCAATCTGCTGCGGGTGACGCCGGTGCCGCGCCAGAACATGTTCGATCGCTGGGACATCGCCAGTTTCCCGCTGTACGCCAGCGCCATCGCGCTGGTGTGCGTGGTGCTTACCCAGGGCCGGTTGCGCTGGTGGCTGGACACGCCGTGGCTGGGCCATTGCCTGGTGGTGGCGGTGCTGTGCGCGGGCGCGTTCGTGGTGATCGAGATGAACCGCTCCAGGCCGATGGTCAACATCCGCTGGCTGCTGCACGGCGGCTACATGGTGCGGCTGGGGCTGGCGATCGTGCTCTCGCGCATGGTGCTGTCGGAGCAATCGGTCGGCGCGGTCGGCCTGCTCAACGTGCTGGGCCTGCTCAACGACCAGATGCATACGATGTTCTGGCTGGTGCTGATCGGCACCGTCGCCGGCTTCGTGGTGACGCTGCCGTTCTTGCCCAGGCAGCGTTTCGACATGCTCGGGCTGATCGCGGTGGCGATCGTCGGCGTGTGCGCCTACATCGATTCGCACGCGACCAATCTGACCCGACCGGCGAACTTCTACATCACCCAGACCTTGATCGCGATGGCCGCGTCGATGTTCCTGGCCAGTTCGATCCTGCTCGCGCTGGTGCGCGTGGTCGCCGACGGCGTGCGCAATCTGGTTACTTTCATCGTCTTGTTCAGCACCACCAACGCGCTCGGCGGCCTGCTCGGCTCGGCCGTGCTCGGCACCTACCTGGCCCAGCGCCAGACCGCGCATTACCAGCATCTGATGCAGCAGCTGACCCTCGGCGATCCGCAGGTGGTGCTGCGGACCCAGCAGCTCGGCGGCGCGGTCGCGCGCGTGGTCGGCGATCCGGCCGCGCGCGGCAATCAGGCGCTGACCTCGCTGAGCCAGCAGGTCACGCGCGAGTCGTGGGTGCTGGCCTACAACGACGTGTTCCTGTCGGTGGCGTGGCTGGCGGTGGTGGTGCTGGTCTGGGTGCTGTTGCTGAAATGGCATCTGTGGCGGCGCGGCCACACCGTGGTGAGTTTCGCCGCGCAAGTGCCCGGGCCGTTCGGGCCGCCGGCTCCACCGCCGCCGGCCGATCCGCCTCGCGACACGCCTGTGACGGCCGCTCCGCTTCAATCCTCGCCAGCCCCATCGATGCCGGCGCTTCCCGCCGCGCCCGCTTCCTGATCCGAAGGACGCCCCAATGCCCTTGAAGACGCCCTTCCAGTCCAAAGCCACGATCCCGGTGATCGCGATCGCCGTCGTCGGCGTGCTGCTGATTCTCTACGCCTGGCGGCTGTGGCCGTTCTCCAGCGCGCGCCAGACCACCGAGAACGCCTACGTGCGCGGCAGCGTCACCGTGGTCGCGCCCAAGGTCGATGGCTATGTCGCCCAGGTCCGCGTGCAGGACTACATGCGGGTCAAGGCCGGGCAGGTGCTGGTCGAACTGGACGATCGCAACTATCGCCAGCGCGTCGATCAGGCCCGCGCCAATCTGGCCGCGCAGCAGGCCAACCTGTCCAACTCGACCCAGGCCCGGCGCGTGCGCGAAGCCGCGGTGGCCAACGTCGAGGCGCAGCTCAAGGCCGCGCAGGCCAACCTCGCCCGCGCCCAGGCCGACATGCGCCGCGCCAGCGCGCTGGTCGGCGACGGCTCGTTGTCGCAGCGCGAACGCGATCAGACCTTGGCGACCCTGCGTCAGGCCGAAGCCGGCCTGGGCCAGGCCCAGGCGGCGCGGCGCTCGGCCGACGAGGACGTGCGCTCGGTGATCGTCAACCGCGATGCGCTCACCGCCGCGGTCGCCAACGCCGAAGCCGCCTTGCGCCTGGCCGAGATCGATCTGGCCAACACCCGCATCCACGCGCCGCAGGACGGCCAGCTCGGCGAGATCGGCGTGCGCCTGGGCCAGTACGTCACCCCGGGCACGCAGCTGATGCAACTGGTGCCGCAGCGGGTGTGGGTGGTGGCGAACTTCAAGGAATCGCAGACCGCGCGCATCCGTCCCGGCCAGTCGGCCTCGTTCCGCATCGACGCGCTCGACGGCGCGACCCTGCGCGGCCACGTCGAACGCCTGTCGCCGGCCACCGGTTCGGAATTCAGCGTGATCAAGACCGACAACGCCACCGGCAACTTCACCAAGGTCGCGCAGCGGCTGCCGGTGCGAATTTCGATCGATCCCGATCAGGAACTGGCCGCGCGCCTGCGTCCGGGCATGTCGGTGGAAGCCACGGTCGATACTGCCAGCAAGATCGACGAAGAAGCGGTGCGCCGCGACGAACAGGCGGCCGCGGCGAACGCGGCGCGCGATGCGGCGGTGCCGGCGGTAGCCACTGGCGCGTCGGACGCGCCGAAAGCGCAGACGCCGCCCGATGCCGCGCCCGCGCCGCCCGCCGATCCGGGCGACGGGAATCCGCGTCGATGAAGCCATCGCGCGCCGCATTCCGAATCTCCGCGTTGGCGCTCGCGGCGAGCCTGCTCGCCGCCTGCGTCAGCATCGCGCCGCCGCCTGAGGTGGCCGCGCCGCCGCCGGCCTGGCGCGACGCGCCCGGCGCCGGCGTGGCGGTGCAGCGCGACTGGTGGCGCGGTTACAACGATCCGGTGCTGGCCGAACTCGTCGACACCGCGCTCGTGCACAACACCGACCTGCGCCTGGCCGTCTCGCGCGTGGCCGAAGCGCGCGCGCTGCTGGACGCGCAGGGCGCGGCGCAGTGGCCGACTCTGGACCTGGGCGTGAGCGCCACGCGTTCGCGCAGCGTCAGCGCCGCCACCGGCCGCGCCAATATTTCCAATGTCAGCCAGCCGCAGTTCCAGGCCGCGTACGAAGTCGATCTGTGGGGCCGGCTCAGCGCACTGACGGATGCGGCGCGCGCCAACCTGCTGGCGAGCGAAACCGGCGCCGACAGCGTGCGGCTGAGCATCGCCGCCGCGGTCGCCTCGGCCTATCTGGGCCTGCGCACCAGCGACGCCCGGCTGGAGGTCGCGCAACGCACCCTGGTGTCGCGCGAGAACGCGCTCAAGCTGGCCAAGCGCCGTTTCGACACCGGTTACACCTCGCGCCTGGAACTGGCCCAGGCCCAGGCCGAGTACCGCGCCACCGCCCAGGTCGTGCCGCAGTTGCAGCTGGCGATCCGGCGCCAGGAAGACGCGCTGTCGGTGCTGCTGGGCCGCGCGCCGCAGGCCATCACGCGCGGCAAGGCGCTGGTGGACATCGCCGCGCCCGCCTTGCCCGCGGCCGGCATGCCCTCGCAACTGCTGCGCCGCCGCCCCGACATCGCCCAGGCCGAAGCGCAGATCGCCGCCAGCGACGCCACCCTCGCCGCCGCGCGCGCGCAGCTGCTGCCGTCGCTGCGTTTGACCGGATCGCTGGGCAGCCTGGAATCGAGCCTGCTGCACGGCGATCCGATCCGCGTGTGGAGCGTCGGCGGCAGCGTGCTGGCGCCGCTGTTCAACCACGGCCGTTTGCGCGCGCAAGCCCAGGCCAGCGCCGCGCGCCGCGATCAGGCCGTACTCGGCTATCAGAAGACCGTGCTGACGGCGTTTTCCGAAGTCGAAGACGCGCTCGCGGCGATCGGCTATCTGCACGAGCAGCGCGATCAGGCCCAGCAACAACAGCAGGCCCTGGCCGAAGCGCTGCGGATCGCGCGCAACCGCTACAACGAGGGGTATGCCTCGTATCTGGAAGAGCTCGATGCGCAGCGCAATTTGTTCAATGCCGAGCTGACGGTGTTGCAGTTGCAGGGCGATGCGTTGACGGCCGAGGTGAACTTGTACAAGGCGCTGGGCGGCGGTTGGGAGGGGACCGCGGTTCGATGAGTCGTTGCGTTGAACTCCCTCTCCCGCTTGCGGGAGAGGGCTGGGGTGAGGGCGCGCGAAGCGACCAACTCACCGCGCGACTGATGCACAGCGACTCTCACGGACAGTCGGTTGCCGAGTTTGCGTAGGGGCTGACGACCCTCACCCCAACCCACCCCGGCCCAAACGCTTTGCGTTTGGGCGTTCGCAGACGCGCGAGCCATGGCTCGCAAGCAGCGTCTGCTCACCCCGCAAGCGGGAGAGGGAGCAAAATCAGGAGCCAGAGCGAAAACGGATATGCGCGGCAACCTCAACTCCGATCCAATTCCGCCAACGCCCTGCCGATAATCTCGAACTCCTTCTCGCACTCATCGTCGTCGATGATGAACCACGCCGCCGACAGGCCCTGAAACGCGACGATCCACTGCAACAGGCGGCGCCGCTCGATCCGGCCGTGTTCCACCACCAGCGCCAGCCGGCGTTCGAACGTGCCCTGCGCCAGCGCGGTTTCTTCATCCGGATCGGTGAACAGATTGGCGAAGTCGAAGCCGCGCTCGCCGATCACGCGCTTGGGATCGATCGCGATCCAGCCGCGCTCGGCGCCGGCGTCCAGCACGTTTTCATGATGGATGTCGGCGTGCAGCGGCATCACTTCGCGCGGTTGCGCCAGCAGTTCCTGCGCGATCTCCCAACTGCGCGCCAGCACGCCGCCGTGGCTGCGCGCATGAGTTTCCAGATCGGCGAACCAAGTCCGCAGCGGCACCAGATCGGCCGGTGCCGGCGCGGCGCGCGGCGCATGCAGCCGTTCCATGGTTTCGCACAGGATGCGCGTGGCCTCGTCGTCGCGGCCGTTGCGCGCCATGTGCGCGAGCGATCGCGGGCCGCAGGCGCGTTCGAGCAGCAAGGCCTCCTCGTCGTGCGCGTACACGCGCGCGGCGCCGTCGCCGTTCCACCACTGCATCATCATGCCGCCGAATTTTTCTTCGGCGTCGCGCGGGATCTTCAACATGGCCGGCTGCGCGCCGTGGCGGACCGGCAGCAGGTCGCTGCTGTGGGTGCGGATCGGCGCGCCGTCGGCGCGCAGATTCCAAAGCGAGAGGTGGCGATCGAAGGGCGTCATGCAGGTCCGGCGCGAGGGCGATGCCTGTCGATGTCGGGACGCGCGCGCGCAAGGCAAGCGCGCCGATGCCGGCCGGATGTTTCTTTGTGTAGCTTCGCGCGCCGGCGCGAGCGCGGGCTCAGTCGGTCTCGGTTTCCTGCGCCGCCGCCGATTCTTCGCGCTCCTTGATCACCTGCGCGGCCTCGGCGTCGGCGGCGACGCGATGGCGCAGGGATTTGCAGCGCTCCACGCCGGCATCGGTCAGCGACAGCGTGTCGCCGTCTTCGTCGAGCTGGGCCAGCGCGGCGTCGATCAGGCGATCGCGCAGGTCCGATGCATGCCGGCCGGGGGCCTGCCCCTGGTCGATGCGTTGCAGGACATCCAGCAGGGCCAAGTCTTCCAGGCTGATCGGATCCACGACGATGCTCCACGACAATAACGCGCACTATGCCACGCACCGCGGCGGCGCAAACCAGGCCGGAAGGCGGGGCCGCGCGGCCGGATGACGCATTCATATTTCGTGCAAAGTCTGCGCACCGATCCGGACAAACGCGGCGCGGGGTCCGGCGCGGATCGGCCCGATTCTCAGCCGCTACGCGTGCGGTCGGCCGCTGCGATCGCGGCGCCCGAAAAACAGAACGCCGCCCGAAGGCGGCGTCCGCTGCAGCGATGATGCGGCGGGCCAGGCCACGCCGCATCGGCGGTCATCAGGCCGCGGCGTCCTTCAACTTCTTGAGCGGACGGACCTTGACCTTCACCGTGGCCGGCTTGGCGGCGAACCACTGCTCTTCCTTGGTGAACGGGTTGATGCCCTTGCGCTTGGGCTTGGCAGCGACGCTGACGGCGGTGATCTTCAGCAGGCCCGGCAGGGTGAACGCGCCGGCGCCCTTCTTGTTGATCGACGCGTGCACGGCGCCTTCAAGCGCGGCGAGCACCGAGCGGATGTCCTTGGCGACCACGCCGGTGGTCTCGGCCAGGTGCGCAACCAGACCCGACTTGCTCAACACTTCCTTGATGGGCTTCGCAGCAGCCGGCTTGGCGGCGGCCTTCGGAGCGGCCTTCTTCTTTGCAGCGGTTTTTTTCGTAGCCATAGTTTTTTCCGGTAGCACTCGTTGGATGGATGGGTTGCCTGGATAACCCCTCGGCAAGGCGGAATGTAGGGCAAGCTCGACGCGCCGCCAAGAGTTTTGACGCAAAAACATGCGTGTTTTTCGCCCGCCCGCGTCCGTTCGTCGGCGCGGCGCTGTGGAAATCCCCGCTGCGGCAGGGTTTTTTCGCCGAATGATGCACCGGCGCGGCTGTGGCGAGAATGGAAAAAATCCCTGAAAAACAAGGCCGATTGCGATTCCTGCGGCGGCGCAGCGCGAGTTTGCGCGCGCCCGGGCGCTCGTTCGCGCGCCGCGCCGATGCCGGTCGCGGGCATTCAGTCGCGGTGCGGCCTGTCGGACGCGCGTATCTGCGAGCGGCGGCCGATCGGGGCTGCGATGCGCGGCACGAATGTGCCTGTCTGTGGATAAAGACCGTGGTGGGCGTCCGCTGCGTCATCACGCGGCGCATACGCCGCGGGCGGATTCGCTATGGCGCGCGCTGGCTTCGCCGCCGCCGCGAGGGCGAGCGGCGGCGCTCAGCCGCGGTGTTCCAGCGCCAGGTATTCGGCCGATTGCATCTCGATCAGGCGCGAGGCGGTGCGCTCGAACGCGCCGCTCAGGCGGTGGCCCTGGTACAGACCGGTCGGCGCGTCGGCCGCGGTGCACACCAGATTGACGTGGCGGTCGTAGAACTCGTCGATCAGATTGATGAAGCGCCGCGCCGCGTCGTCGTGGACGCCGCCGGGGAAAATCGGAATGCCGCCGAGCAGCACGGTGTGATATTCGGTCGCGATCTCGATGTAGTCGCCGGCCGCGCGCGGGCCTTCGCACAGCGCGGCGAAGTCGAACCAGGCATGGCCGTCGGCCAGCGCGCGCACCGGGATATCGCGTCCGTCGATGCGCAGCGGCCCGGTTTCCGGCGTGCAGCCGGCGGCCAGTTCCTTCCAGCGTCCGCTCAGCCAGGCCTCGGACTCGGCGTCCAGCGGCGCGCGATAGACCGGCGAGCGGGTCAGCGCGCGCAGCCGGTAGTCCTGCGCGCTGTCGAGCAGCAGCACCGCGCAGTGGCGCTGGATCAGCTCGATCGCCGGCTTGAAGCGGTCGCGCTGCAGGCCTTCGGCGTACAGATTGGGCGGCGCGGTGTTGGAGGTGGTCACCAGGGTCACGCCTTCGGCGAACAGGCGGTCGAGCAGGCGCCCGAGCAGCATCGCATCGCCGATGTCGATCACGAAGAATTCGTCCAGCACCAGCACGCGCAGCTGATCGCGCCATTGGCGCACGATCTTGGCCAGCGGATCGCTCTCGCCGGCGTGCGCGCGCAGTTGCGCGTGGACCTCGCGCATGAAGCGGTGGAAGTGAGTGCGGCGCTTCTCGGCGATCGGCAGCTGTTCGTAGAACAGGTCGATCAGGAAGGTCTTGCCGCGGCCGACGCCGCCCCACAGATACAGCCCGGGCACGCCTTCGCGCGGCTTGCCGCGCAGGCGGTCGAACAAGCCCTGCGAGGGCGGATCGAGCACGCCGGCATGGATGCGGTCGAGTTCGCGCAGGGCCGGATGCTGCGCCGGATCCTCGCTCCAGTCGCCGCGCGCGACGCCGGCGGCATAGGCCTGCGAGGGCGTCATGACGGCGTGCTGCGGGGCTGCGCTCACGGTTGGCTCAGCATGCGGCCGCCGGCCGACATCAGCCGCACCGGCACGTGCTCCTGGTAGCCATCGGACCAGCTGTCGATGGTCGTGGGCAGTTTCGCCGCCCAGGCCGGATCGTTGCTGTAGTAGCGCAGCTCGGGCTTGTCCTGCTTGTTGTCGGCGCGGATCGCGACCCAGAATTTTCCGTCGGCGGTCTGCATCAGCAGCGCGCGCATGGCGTTGGCCAGGCCGCGCACGTAGCCGTTGGTGACGGTGGCGTTGAGGCCTTCCTGGTCGGCGCGGGTGTCGATCACGTCCAGGCGCTCGACCAGCGCGGCGTAGTCGTCGCCGAGCAATTTGCGCAGGCTCTGGTCGTTTTCCGGCTTGAGCACCACGCCCAGATCGACCAGGTTCCACTGCGTGGTCGCCACCGCTTCGCCCAGGCCGGGCAGGTAGCGGCCGCTGAAATGCACGCCCAGGCCGGCGCCGCAATCGTTGCCGGTGTGCTGCTGCTCGATCTGGATCTGGCGGTGGAAGCGGTGGAAGGTCAGCTCGCACTTGGCGTTGGCGTCGCTGCCCTTGTAGACCATTTCATTGGCGCCGTTGGCGCGCGCGCGGCCCGACAGCAGGCCGGTGTTGGCGCCGTTGCTGGCCTGCAGTTCCATTTCGAACTTGTCCTTGCCGGCCGCCTTGAGCGACAGCGAGGAGCTGCCATCGACGCGGGTCCAGTCGCCGTTCCAGTCGAACTTGCCGCTGATGGCGCCGGGCTTGAGTTCGGTCAGGCGCTCGACATAGGCGCGGCGCAGGCACGGCACCTGGCCGTCGCAGCGGTCGCGTTCCTTGATCCAGGCCAGCTGGTCTTTCTTGAGCTCGCCGCCGTACTGGCTGGCCTTGAGCGCGGCGCGGTAGGCCTGGGCGAGTTCGCCGTCGCGGCCGCTCAGCACCGGGTCGGCGCAGATGGCTTTCTCGTTCTTGCTTTTGGCCTTGGCGCAATCGATGCCGGCCGCGTCGGCGCGGGCCGACCAGGCGAGCGCGGTGAGGCAGGCGCAGGCGTACAGCAGCGCAAAGCTCGGGGCGGGGCGCATCGGGAAAATCCTGTCAGGCCGGAGCGGTTTCCGGCGGAAGATGGGGGCGCACGGAGTTCTTGATCGCACCGCGCAGGTCGATCAGCCGGCGATGGAAGAAATGCGAGGTGTCGGGCATGCGCACCAGTTCGGGCGGCTGGCGCAGGCCGCCGATCCAGGCGTAGACCGCCTCGGGATCGACGATTTCGTCCGCCTCGCCCTGGATAACGATCCACGGATACCCCTGCGGCGGGGCGATGCGGTCGAAGTCCCAGCGTCCGGCCGGCGGCGCGATCGAGATCAGCAGCTTGGGCCGCAGTTCGTCGGCCATGCGCAGCGAGACATAGGCGCCGAAGCTGAAACCGGCCAGCCACAGCTGCGCGTCCGGACGCGTCGCGCGGACCCAGGCGGCGACCGCGCGCAGGTCGTCGCATTCGCCTTCGCCCTGGTCGAACTCGCCCTCGGAGGCGCCGGTGCCGCGGAAGTTGAAGCGCACCGTCGCCGCGCCCGACTCGCGCAGCGCGCGCGCGGCCATGGTCACGACTTTGTTGTGCATGGTCCCGCCCTCGGTCGGCAGCGGGTGGCAGACGATGGCGACGATCGGGCGCGGCGGCGCTTCGGCGGCCTCGACGATCATCTCGATCGCGCCGGCGGGGCCGGGCAGCGTCAGCGCGGTGGACGCGTCGCTGGGAAAGGCGGGGGTGCTCATGCCGCGCATGATACGTGGCGGGGTGAGAGCGGTGTTATGACGGTGTGTTGCGCGTGCCTGGCGGTTACGCGGGCTTTAGCGGGCGGGGGAGCTTTTGTGGGAGGGGCTTCAGCCCCGATGCTTCTGTTACAGGTCGCGGTGAAGTTCCGTTGTGTCGGAGCGGAAGGCATCGGGCCTGAAGGCCCTCCCACAAAAGCTGGCCGTGGCCCCGAAGTCTTTTGTGGGAGGGAGCTTCAGCCCCGATGCTTTTGTTGCAGGTCGCGGTGAAGTTTCGTCGTGGCGGAGCGAAAGGCATCGGGCCTGAAGGCCCTCCCACAAAAGCTTGACGCGGCCACGAAGTCTTTTGTGGGAGGGAGCTTTAGCCCCGATGCTTTTGTCACAGGTCGCGATGAAGTTTCACCGTGTCGGAGCGGAAGGCGTCGGGCCTGAAGGCCCTCCCACAAAAGCCTGACGCGGCCACGAAGTCTTTTGTGGGAGGGAGCTTTAGCCCCGATGCTTTTGTTGCAGGTCGCGGTGAAGTTTCACCGTGTCGGAGCGAAAGGCATCGGGCCTGAAGGCCCTCCCACAAAAGCGGGCCTTCCCGCAAAAGCCTCCTGCCGCGACACGCTTGAACCCCCTCAGCGCGGCATCAGGTCGAAGCCCAGCAGCACCGGGTCGTGATCGGAGCTGCGCCACGGGCCGGCGCCGCCGTTGCGGTAACCGGCGCTCTCGGGTTCGTCGGCGTTGGTGTGCCACTCCACCGCGCCGCGCAGCCGCGCGGCCAGCGCCGGCGAGAGCAGGGCGTGGTCCAGACGGCCCAGTTCACCGTCGTAGACGTAGCTGTAGGGCGATTCGACCTTGGCCACGGCGAACGCGTCCTGCCAGCCGTCGGCATACAACTCGCGCAGCGGTTGTTCCTGCGCATGGGCGTTGAGGTCGCCGACGATCATCGTCAGCTCGCCGCCGCTGCCGGTGGGATCGGTCTTGAGCCAGGCGTCCAGGCGCCGCGACGATTCGCTGCGCGCCGCGTTCCAGCACGAGGCGCCGTCGCCCTGGTCCTTGTCGGCGCCGCTGGCGTTCTTGCCGCAGCCCTTGGACTTGTAGTGATTGGCCACCACCACGAACGCCGGCCCGGGCTTGCGGTCGGCGCCGATGGCGTTGAACGCCTGCGCCATCGGCACCCGCGCCAGCGGCCCGAACGGGCCTTGCTGCAAGGTCGCCGCCGGGCCGCGCGCGGCCACGCGCTGGCCGCGATAGATCAGGCCCACGCGGATCTGATCCTCGCCCGGTCCGCGCGTCGAAGCCGCGCAGGCGTCCTTGCACGCACCCGCCGCGCGCGGCGGGCAGGTCTGCCGGCACGGCGCCGCGTAGCGCCAATCCTGCGGGCCGCCGCTGGCCGCGTCGGCGCGGTCCAGCGCGGCGACAAGCTCGGCCAGGGTCGAGTCGGGGCCGTAGCCGTCGTTCTCCAATTCCATCAATGCGGCGACATCGGGATTGAGCGCGTGAATGGTCTCGACCAATTTGGCTTGCTGCGCCTGATACTCGGCCGGGGTGCGCGCGCCGCGCGGGGTCGGGAACCCGCCGCCGCGGCCGTCGCCGTTGAACAGGTTCTCCAGATTGAAGGCGGAGATGCGCAAGTCGCCGGCAACCTGCGGCACCGGCGGCCGCGGCGCGGCGTGCAGGTCGGGGGCGGCGCTCAGGCGGATACCGTCGTGGCCGGCGACCGGCACCGCCACGCCTTCCACCGCGTCCAGGCGGCTGCCGCTGCGCGCGGCGAAGGCGGCGACGGGCAGGATCGCGGCGTCGCCGGTCAGCAGCAGGCGGCGGCGTTCGTTGTCGGCGGCGATCGCGCGCGCTTGCTCGCTGCCGGGCGCGGCGAGTTCGGAGGGCTGCCACAGCCGGCCGTCGAAGGACACCGCGAGGGTGCGTTGCTCGGGATCGCGCTCGCCCAGGGTCAGCGGCGCGGCGATGCGCACGCGCATGCCTTGCAACGCGCGCCAGTCGGCGGGGGCGCGCTCGATCGCGACCGGCTGGATCGAGGCCAGCGACTTGCGCTGCGCGCGCGAGCTCATCGGAGCGATGCGTTCGGCGTCGATCGCGGTCAGCGAGCGGGCGCGGCCTTTGCGGTCGGGTTCGAGCGTGGCTTCGTAGATGCGGCCGCTGACTTGCACGGTCTGGCCGGGCGCGAGTCCCGCCGCGGCGGCGCCGGTGACCCAGATCGCGTCGGAAGTGGCCGAATCGCCGTCGCCGGCGTCCTGGATCAGCCAGCCGGGGGCTTGGTCCTTACCGGGCAAGGCGGCGGTGACGATGCCGGCGATGGTGACGTGGCGCGCGTCCTTGCCCAGGCCGGCGCGTGCCGCGCCGATCGCGGTCACGCCCGGCGCCGATGCGTTCGCGCCCGATCGGCCGGCCAGCGGTGCGGTGGCGCAGGCGGCCAGCAGCAGGCAGGGCGCGAAGGCGAGGGCGGGGCGGAATCGCGTCATGGCGTGCTCGGCAGGGCGGTGAAGAGTGCGGCCATTATCCGCAGCGGTGTTGCGTGGCGTCGTGTGCCGTCTGGCGGGAAGGGCTGTTTCCCCCGAAGAGGGCTGCTCCCCTTTGAAAGTGCTGTTCCCACCAAGAAGAGAGCTGTTCCCCCCTTTGGAAAAGGGGGGCAGGGGGGATTTGCTTTTGCTCTGCGCTTTAAGGTCTTAGAAGCAACAGCAACAGCGAATCCCCCCTACCCCCCTTTTTCAAAGGGGGGAACAGCACACCCCACAAACAAAAACGCCGCCCGAAGGCGGCGTTCCGTCAGCGCGATACCCCGCGCTTACTTGATATTGCCCAGCATCCAATCGACAGTCGCGGCGACCTGTTCGTTGGTCAGGGCCGGGTTGCCGCCCTTGGGCGGCATCACGCCGCTGGTGCCGGTGAAGCCTTCCACGGCGTGCTTGTGCAAGGTGTCCTTGCCCTTGGAAATGCGCGCCGCCCAATGCGAAGCGTCCAGGGTCGGGGCGCCGCCGGCGCCGGACTTGTGGCAGCCCGCGCACAGGCTGTCGAAGATGACCTTGCCGTCGAGCGTGCCGCCGTAAGCGACCTGCGAGGCCGCCTTGGCCGCCGCCGCGGCGACCGCCGCCTGCTGCGAGGCCGCGCCGGTCGCGCCGGCGTAGACCGCGCCGACCGGACCGATGCGGTTGTCGGTGCGCTGCGCCGCGCGCGGATCGACTTCCTGCGGCAACTGGTGGTGGACGAAGTAGGCCGCGATCATCAGGCCGAGGGTCACCAGCATCAGAAAGCCGATCACCATCGAGAATTTCTTCAGGAATTCGAGGTCGTAATTGCGCACGATCCACCTATTGCGTGCGCCCCGGACCGGGACGCATAGAGCCATCGACGAGGCCGCCACCGGGGATCGGCGCGACCGCTGCACGGACCCGCCGAATAACGGACCCGCCAATCGTCTGCGCCAGGGCAGCGATCGCGGGCCGGGAATGCCGGTCGGGTAGTTCCGCCAGACAGTTTAGCTCAAGCGCGCGCCGCGCGGGCTGGGGCCAGATCCCAGGTCCGCGGCCGGGCATGATCGGCCGCCGGCACCGCGAATGCGCCCTGCGCCTGCATTTGCGCGGTGAACGCCGACCCCTGACTTCCGACCTATACGCCTTGCGCCGGTCCGCGCGCGCCCCTATAACCGTTGCGATCCATGAGCACGGTCACGGACGATGATCGCAGCGCCAAGGACGGGCCCCCGCCCGCGCCCGCGCGCCCCTGCGATCCGGACGCTCCCGCGCCTGTCAGCCTTCACCCTCAAGGACCGCCCTATGTCCCGCTGGACCACGCAAGAACTGCTGACCCGCCTCGCCGTCTCCTTCGGCGCCGATAATGTCGAAGAAGTGCCGACCGCCGACGGCGCGATCCAGGTGACCCTGCCCGACAGCGGCGACCTGGGCATCACTATCGCCCTGACCGATCGCGAGATCTTCGTCTCCACCCCCCTGGTCGAGGCCGCGCAGGTCCGCGACGCGGCCGGCTTCAACGAAGCCTGCCTGCGCCTGAACCCGATCAACCCGCTGTCCAACCTGGGCCTGACCACCATCAACGAACGCGATGTCTACATCGTCTTCGGCGAAATGGCGCCCGACTCCAGCGCCGAGCAGATCGAACTGGAAATCCGCACCCTGGCCGACAACGCGATCGACGCGGTGGAAGCCCTCAAGTCCTATCTGGTGACCGCATGAGCCTGCTGCAGAAAATCCTGACCCTGTTCCGCGGCACCGCCCACGAGGCCGGCCAGGCCGTCGTGGACGCCAACGCGCTGAAGATCCTCGACCAGGAAATCCGCGACGCCGGCAACGAGCTGGTGCGTTCGAAGGAAGAACTGACCAAGGTCATGGCCCAGCGCCAGCTGCAGGCCAACCGCAGCAAGGACCGCTTCGCGAAGAAGGCCGAGTACGAAACCTACATCGCCGGCGCCCTGCGCCAGGGCAACGAGCAGCTCGCGCGCGAAGTCGCCGAGCGCCTGGCCACGGTCGAGACCGACCTGAAGAACGACGAGCAGGCGATCAACAGCTTTGATGCCAGCATCAGCCAGCTCAAGACCGCGATCACCACCACCGAGCGCAAGCTGGCGCGGGTGAAGCAGCAGGTCGATACGGTCAAGGCCACCGAAGCGGTGCAGCGCGCCCAGACCGCGGTCGCCGCGCGTCATTCCGGCGCCACCGGCAAGGTCACCACCGCGCTGGATTCGCTCGAGCGCATCCAGACCCGCCAGGCCGAGCGCGGCGCGCGCCTGCAGGCGGCGGCGCAGCTGGAAGCCGAGAGCGGCGACGGCGACCTCAACGCCCGTCTGGCCAACGCCGGCCTGCTGCCGGAATCGACCAGCGTGGACAACATCCTGGAGCGCTTCCGCGAAAAGCCGGTGCAGCAGTTGACCCACGACAACACCCTGGCGCTGCCGGCGGTGGAAGTGAAGGAAACCGATAAGGTCGAGCGCAAGGATTGATGGCGTTGGCGAGGCGGAGCGATCGGCTTGATGCCGATCGCTTCCTCTTTTGCTCGTCATTCCCGCGAACGCGGGAATCCAGCGACTTTGATCGCGCCGGCCCGGAAGTCACTGGATTCCCGCGTTCGCGGGAATGACGGTCTCGAGGGTTTGCGACGCGTCCGGATGTCCGCGTCACCGCGGCAATCAGCAGCGATCCCGAGCCTCAGCGACAGCAAGCACTACGCACCAAGCACCAGCGCCACCCCGCCGCACACGGACGTAACCAGGCCCACCCACCGAAATGATCGTAATCGGCAAACTCTTCCGCACCCTGCGCGGCCATCTGCGCCGGGTCAGTTGGGGCGTGGTCGCCGCCGCGCTGGCGCTGCACATGGCCGGCACCTGGCTGCTGATGGCCTGGGCCGGGGAAGAAAAACTGCTGGGCTGGGATTCGTTCGTCTACTACTACGTGACCACGGCCAGCACCATCGGTTACGGCGATCTCTCGCCGGGCAGCGCGGCCGGACGCTGGGCTGCGGCCTTGTTCGTGATGCCCGGCGCGATCGCCCTGTTCGCCTCGGTGCTGGCCAAGACCAGCGCGAGCCTGCTCAATTTCTGGAAGCGCCATCAGGTGGGCAAGATGAGCTACGAAGACATGCACGGCCACACCGTGCTGATCGGCTGGCACGGCCGCGAGTCCGAACGGCTGGTGCAACTGCTGCTGGCCGACACCCACACCGACGACGAAGGCATCGTGCTGGTCGCCGAAGGCCTGGCCGAGAATCCGCTGCCCGATCAGATCCGCTTCGTCGCCGCGGCCTCCTACGCCGATTGCAACGAGTACGAACGCGCTGCGCTCAGCCGCGCCGCGCGAGTGATCGTGCACACCGACCACGACGACCGCTCGCTCGCCGCGGTGTTCGCGGTGATGGCGCATCCGCACGAAGCGCACGTGGTCGCGCATTTCGAATCCGCCGCGGTCGCGCAACTGGTGCGCAGCCACTACCCGCACGTGGAATGCACGCGGCCGCTGCACGTGGACGTGATCGCGCGCGCCGCGCAGGACGCCGGCAGTTCGCTGGTGGCCGGCGAATGGCTCGGCGCCGGTGGCCCGACCCAGTTCAGCCTGCAGGTTCCGGCCGCTGCCGCGCCGGTGCTGGCGGCCAAGCTGGCCGGCGCGTTCCGCGCTCAGTCGGCGTTGTGGATCGGCTATCGCGACGGCCGCAGCGCCGCGCCGGTACTCAATCCGCCCGATCATGTCGAGATCGCGCCGGGCACTTTGTTGTATTACCTTGCCGACGCGCGCATCGACAGCGCGCGCGTGCCGTGGGCTTCGCTCGCGGCGCGGTGATCCGGGCCCGGCGCCCGCAGCGAGGCACGAGACGATGAGTTGGTTGAAGGGACTATTCGGCGGCGGCGAAAAACCGCCCGAGACAGCGCAGATGCCGTTCGCCCACGAACTGCCGCTGGGCTTGCGCATCAACGGCCGCGTGGCCTTCGACACGATGATGTTCCGCGCCCATCCGCAGGCCTGGACGATGCGCCTGCCCGAAGGTCACCAGGGCATTCCCTGCTACGGTTACATTGATCTGCGCGGCGGCCACGCCCTGCACCGTTTTTACCTGGACGACGACGCCTACCTGCAGGTCAGCACCGCCAGCGGCCAGGTCGAGGGCATCAAGGCCTTCGTCTTCCAGCAGACCGTGAATCCGGCCAACCAGGCCGAGTTCAAGCGCTTCATCCACGAACACCCGCACCTGGGCGCGGATTCGATCGAATACGCCGGCCGCACCTGGTACCGCGAATTCGGCGACCAGAGCGCGGCGGCCAAGGTGCCGCCGGTGGTCTACGACGAAGTGCTGTACCGCCACGATCCGCCGCGCCGCGACGACGATCTGACCCACTACGCCATGCTCTACCGGCGCGAAGTGCCCGAGCTGGATCGCGAGGAATTCCTGCTGGTCACCGCGGAAGACTACGGCCCGAGCGAATTCGTGATCACCTATGCCATCGGCCTGGATCTGAACACCGCCGATCTGGACATCACCTGAGCGCATCGACGCGCCGCCACCGCATCACCACGCAAGGATCTTCCATGGACGCCCCGATCAACGCCCACAGCTTTCTCAACTTCCTCGCCTACGCCGGCACCGGCATCGGCGTGCTGGTCCTCGCCGCGGTGGCGGTGTTGATGATCACCCCGCATCGCGAGCTGAGCCTGATCCGCGAAGGCAACACCGCCGCGGCCACCGCGTTCTCCGGCACCCTGATCGGCCTGGCGCTGCCGCTGCATTCGGCGATCTCCAACTCGGTGAGCCTGTTCGACGCGGCGATCTGGGGCGCGGTGTCGGTGGTAGTGCAGCTGTTCGCCTTCCTGCTCGCGCGCCTGGTCGCGCCGAAGCTGTCGCAGCAGATCACCAACAACCAGACCGCCGCCGGCATCTTCTCGGCCGGCGTGTCGATCAGCGTCGGCCTGATCAACGCCGCCGCCATGACGCCGTGAGCGATGCCATGACCACGACTTCCAAAACTAAGGACGGCGCGCGCGGCAAGCGCTCGCGCAATCTCAAGCTGGTGCTGATGGCGGTGGCGGTGCCGGCCGTGCTGAGCGGTTGCGACGACGACCCCAGCGGCAAGATCCTGACCTCGCGCGAAGAATGCGCGGTGCAGACCGAGATCTCGCGCGAACAGTGCGAGAAAGCCTATTCGCAGGCGCTGGTCGAGCACGAAAAGCTCGCGCCGCGCTTCGAAAGCGAGCAGGAGTGCAACCAGCAGTTCGGCGCCTGCCAACCGGTGCCGGCGCAATACGCCAACGGCAGCCAGCACAGCTTCATGCCGCCGATGACCGGCTTCCTGGTCGGCTACGCGCTGTCGCAGGCGATGAACGGCGGCCGCAACTACTACCAAATCGGCGGCGTTTCGCCGCTGTACCGCGATTACCGCAGCGGCGGCTATCTGCGCCCGGACGGAAAGCAAGTCAGCAACTCCAGCGGCACGGTCTACGGCAAATCCGCCGGCAACACCGCGCTGCCGGCGCGCGCGGTCACCGTTTCGCGCTCGGGCTTCGGCTCCAGCGCGGCGGCGCGCGGCGGTTTCGGCGGCAGCCACAGCAGCGGCTCAGGCCGCGGCGGCGGCGGTTGGGGCGGTTGATCGCGCCCGCCGGGTTTCGCCTCGTTCTCTCGCGGGCCGCAATCGCTGCGGCCCTCATCATCGGAATCGCATGAAACGCATCGCCGCGAACGAACGCCCCGACTGGCGCGAACAAGCCCAGTCGCTGGGTTTCCATTTCCACACCATCGACGGCGCGCCGTACTGGGACGAGCGCGCTTACTACGCCTTCGGCCTGCGCCAGATCGAAGACGACATCGAGCAGCCGACCCAGGAGCTGCACGACATGTCGATGGCGCTGGTCGATGAAGTGGTCGGCTCGGAAGAACTGCTGACCCGGCTGGCGATTCCCGCCACGCATTGGGACTGGATCGCCGATTCGTGGCGCCGTGGCGAGCCGCATCTGTACGGGCGCATGGACCTGGCCTACGACGGCGTCGGCCCGGCCAAGTTGTACGAACTCAATTACGACACGCCCACTTCGCTGTACGAAGCGGCGTATTTCCAGTGGTTGTGGCTGGAGCAGAACATCCAGCGCGGCGTGCTGACGGAGGGCAGCGACCAGTACAACCGCATCCAGGAACTGCTGATCGAAACCTTCGGCGCCCTGGCGCTGGACAAGCGCATCGCCACGCCGGTGCATTTCGCCGCGGTCGAGGACTCGGTCGAGGATCAGGGCACGGTGCGTTATCTGCGCGACTGCGCCGAGCAGGCCGGCGTCAACACGCTGGAGCTGAGCATCGAAGGCATCGGCATGAGCGCCGAAGGCTGGTTCACCGACGACGAAGACCGGGTGATCCGCACGCTGTTCAAGCTGTATCCGCTGGAATGGATGTTCGTGGAAGAATACGGCGCCAAGCTCGCCGCCTCGCAAGTGCAGCTGATCGAGCCGGCGTGGAAGGCGATCCTGAGCAACAAGGGCGTGCTGCCGTTGCTGTGGGAACGCCATCGCGGCCATCGCAATCTGCTCGAAGCGTATTTCGATGAGGAAACTCCGGCCGAGTTGAGCGCGGGCTGGGTGCGCAAGCCGCTGTTCTCGCGCGAAGGCGCCAACATCGAGCTGGTCGATGCCAATGGACAGCGTTTGAGCAGCGACGGCCCCTACGCCGGCGGCCCGACCATTCGCCAGGCCCTGCACCCGCTGCCGCGTTTCGACGGCGCCGACGGCGCCGCCAACTATCCGCTGATCGGCAGTTGGGTGGTCGCCGACAACGCCGCCGGCATGGGCATTCGCGAAGACGCGGGCCTGATCACCCAGGACACCTCGCGCTTCGTGCCGCACGCGATCGTCGAAGACTGATCGCGCTGCCGAAGGTGAGCGGCGGCGACGCTGCTCGCGCGCTGACGATCCATGCCGTCGGGCGCGGCCCGTCGAACCGGCGTCCGATCGCGGCCGAGCACGCGAATCGCAGCACGATTCGCGTGCGCTCACGCATGGCGTGAAACGGATCACGCTTGCGCCGCAGCGCGGAAAGCATCCTTTTTATGCATTCGATCTACACATCGTCGTGGAGATCGCGAAATTCCGCTTGAGCGCACGTTTTACCGTGCAATTTCCGCTTGCCGCGATGCTCGCCGCCTCGCGGATCGGATCGAAGATGCGGCCAGCGTCGTCGCCACCGTCGCTGCCCGTCGCCGGATACTCCGGCATTTCGATTCAATTATTGAGGGGAAGTCACGTATGTCATTCCAATCCGATCTGCCCAAGTGCGCAGTACTGAGCCTGGCCCTGGCCGCGGCATTGACCGCTTCGGCCGCGCATGCGGCCGATACCGGCAAGGCGCTGGCGGTGAAGCAGGCGCGCGGCCTGATCGCCGGCCATCTGAGCGCGTTACAAGGCAATAGCGAAGACGCTTTCGAAGCGCGCGATGCGGTCGTCGATAAGGACGGCTCCGAGCATGTGCGTTTCGATCGGACCTATCGCGGCCTGCGCGTGGTCGGCGGCGATGTGGTGGTGAAATCGCAGCGCGGCCAGTTGCATTCGGTGCTGTTGACTCTGCGCAGCAAGCTGCGTCCGTCGCTGGCCGCGCGTCTGGGCAAGGATGAGGCCGCGGTCGAGGCCGGCGCACGTTTCGGCGATCGCATTGAACAGGTACGCGGCAACGATCTGGTGGTCTACGCGCGCGGCGCCAAGCCGGTGCTGGCCTATGAAGTAACGCTGCAGGGCGAGGCCGGCGACAACCACTCGGGCCTGATGTCGTATTACATCGACGCCATCAGCGGCAAAGTGCTCGACGTGCAGGATCTGATCCAGACCGCCGCCGCGACCGGCGTCGGCAAATCGCTCTACTACGGCGATCTGAGCATCTCCACCGATAAGAAGAGCGAGACCAAGTACGACCTGATCGACACCACCCGCGGCAGTGGTAGCGTCTACGACGCCAAGGGCGGGGTCGTGTCGGGCTTGTTCGACATCTTATCGACGACCGGCAGCGCCACCTTGATGAGCGACACCGACAACGTCTGGGGCAACCACACGACCGGCGATCGCGCGACCGTCGCGGCCGACATCCATTACGGTGTCGGCGTGACCTGGGACTATTTCAAGAACGTGCACGGGCGCAGCGGCCTGGCTGGCGACGGCAAGGGCGTGAAGAGCTATGCGCACACCAATTTCAAGACCAAGAGCGGCGCGATCACCGGCGCGAATGCCGCCTACGTGGCGCTGGTCAAGTCGATGTTCTACGGCGACGGCGATGCTGCGCGCGGCTACAGCCCGGTCGTCGGCATCGACGTGGCCGGCCACGAAATGGCCCATGGCGTGACTGCTGCCACCGCCGGGCTGGCCTACTCGGGCGACGCTGGCGGCCTCAACGAAACGACCTCGGACATCTTCGGTACCCTGGTCGAGTTCTACGCCAACAACGCCAACGATCCGGCCGACTACCGCATCGGCGAGAAGATGCGCACCGACGGCGGCGCCTTCCGCGACACGTACAACCAGGCCGCCGACGGCAAGTCGTTCAATTGCTATATCCCCGGCGGCTTCGATGCGTCTTTATCCGACGGAATTCATAATCCTCACTACACCTCGGGCGTGGGCAATCGGTTTTTCTATTTGGCGGCCGAGGGGGCTGTCGCTCCGGCGGGCACAGGCCTGACGCCGGCCCAGTTGGTCTGCAACGGCGATACCGGCGTGACCGGCATCGGCCGCGACAAGGTCGGCAAGATCTGGTATCGCGCATTGACCACCAAGTTCACCAGCAACACGACCTATCCGCAGGCCCGCGCGGCGACACTGGCGGCGGCGGCCGAGCTGTACGGCGCCGGTTCCGCCGAGCAGGCGGCGGTGGCGCGCGCCTGGAGCGCGGTCAAGGTCAACTGACCGTCGGTCGGCAACGGTTGTAAGCGAACGGCCCGCTCAGCGGGCCGTTCGTGTTTGCGCGGCGCAGCAGCGTTGCTTGCCGATGTTGGCCGCGCGTGCATTCCTGCAACGCGCTCGCACTTGCGCGCCATCGCGGGTGTATCCCGCCAGCGCCTGTGCGATCCTGCGCGCCGACGACGCATCAGTTACCGAAGGAACCGGTCATGGCCGACGCCGATCTTTTAACCACCGACGGCTTCCTCAGCCACGCCAGCGACTTCGACGCGCACAGCCACGGCAAGGCGCTGGCCGGCCACGCCTGCCGTTTCGACCTGGGCGCCTACCGCGACGAACTGTACCGGCGCCACGGCGTGGACTTTCCGCCGCAGCTGGCGCGCGCGGTGAACAAGCGCCGCGGCGAATACCTCGCCGGCCGGGTCTGCGCGCAGCGCGTGCTGCAGCGGCTGGGCATGGCGCCGACGCAGATCGCCATCGGCGCGGCGCGCGAGCCGTTGTGGCCGGCCGGCGCGATGGCCTCGATCTCGCATGCCGGCGAACGCGCCGTCTGCGTCGCCACGCTGGACCCGGACGTGATCGGGCTGGGCATCGACATCGAACGCGGCATCGGCCCGGAACTGGCCGCGGAGATCCGCGGCGTGGTCGTCGATGCCGACGAAGAAGCGCTGATCCGCGCCGGCTTCGAGGATTTCCCGTTCGGCCTGGCGGCGGTGTTCTCGGCCAAGGAAAGCCTGTACAAGGCGTTGTTCGCCCAGGTCCGCAGCTTCTTCGGCTTCGAGGCCATGCGTCTGACCCGGGTCGATCCGCAGCGCCTGGAGTTCGCCGCGGCGCAGACCCTGGCGCCGGGCGTGCGCGCCGGCCAGGGTTTCACCGTCGATTACCGCCGCGAAGACGACAACGGCGTGCGCAGCATCGCCTGCGTGCTGCGGCCGCCGGCCTGAGCGCCGCGCGGGCGGAGGTTTGTACGACAATAGGCCGATCATGCGCTGCCTGTTGATCGACAACCACGACTCCTTCACCTGGAACCTCGCCGACCAGATCGGCCGGGCGTTCGGCGATGCGCCGCGCGTGGTGCGCAACGACGACTATGGCTGGGACGAGCTGCAAGCCGATGCGCGCTACGACTGCATCGTGATCTCGCCCGGCCCGGGCAGCGTCACCCGCGACGCGGATTTCCACGTCTCGCGCCAGGCCATCGAACGCTCGGCGCTGCCCTTGCTGGGCGTGTGCCTGGGTTTCCAGGGCATCGCCCACGCCTACGGCGGCCGCATCGCCCACGCGCCCGAGCCGGTGCACGGCCGCAGCGCCGCGGTCGCGCACGACGGCAGCGACCTGTTCGCGGGTTTGCCGTCGCCGTTGCAGGTGGTGCGCTATCACTCGCTGATCGCCGCCGCGCCCTTGCCGTCGCCGTTGCTCGCCACCGCGCACAGCGACGACGGCCTGATCATGGCGCTGCGCCATCGCCAGCGGCCGCAGTGGGGCGTGCAGTTCCATCCCGAGTCGATCCTGACCGAACACGGCATCGACCTGATCGCGAATTTCCGCGATCTGGCCAAGCGCCATCACGGCCGCGCCTTCGTCAGCATGAGCGCGCCCGCGCCGCCGCCCGCGCCGATCGCACCACCGCCGCCGCGCCTGCGCGTGTTGCAGCGGCCGCTGGCCGGCGCGATCGATCCGGTAGCGGTGTTCAGCGGCGTGTACGCGCAGGCGCGCAACAGCTTCTGGCTCGACAGCCAGATCGCCGAGGACGCCGCCGCCTGTTCGTTCATGGGCGCGGTCGAGGACGGCGAACTGCATCGCTATCGCATCGCCGACGACGATGCGGCGATGTCGGCGGGGCAGGCGTTGCTGGCATTGCTTGAAGGCGAGTTGGAAGGCGACCGGGTGATCGGCGGCGAGACGCTGCCGTTCGATTTCAGGGGCGGGTTCGTCGGCTACTTTGGTTACGAGATGAAAGCGCTGTTCGACGGCGACCGCGGCGCCGGCACGAGTCTGCCCGACGCGGTGTGGATGCGGGTGCGGCGCTTCGTCGCCTTCGATCACGCCGCGCGCCGCGCCTGGGCGGTCGCCATCGCCGAGGACGGACAAGAAGACGCGGCGCGGCAATGGCTCGACGCGACCTGCGCGCGGATCGAGTCGATGCATCCCGCGCCGGCGCCGGCCGCCGGCGACGCCGCGCCGCTGCGCAGCCTGGATGTCGAGATGGATCTGGGCCGCGAGGATTATCTGGCCGCCATCGACGCCTGCCGCCGCGCCATCGTCGATGGCGAGTCGTATCAGGTCTGCCTGACCAACCATTTCCGTTTCCGCGCCGCGCTCGATCCGCTGGCCTTGTACCGGCAGATGCGGCGCGGCAACGCGGCGCCGTTCGGCGCCTACCTACGCTGCGGCGACAGCCACGTGCTGAGCACTTCGCCGGAGCGCTTCCTGCGCGTGAACCGCGACGGCCGCATCCAGACCAAGCCGATCAAGGGCACGATCCGCCGCTCCAAGGACCCGCAGCGCGACGCGCAGTACGCGCAGCGTCTGGCCAATTCGGACAAGGATCGCGCCGAGAACCTGATGATCGTCGATCTGATGCGCAACGACCTCAACCGCGTCGCCGTGCCCGCGACCGTCGAGGTGCCCAAGCTGCGCGAGATCGAGAGTTACCGCACCGTGCACCAGCTGGTCAGCACGGTCGAAGCGCAACTGCGGCCCGACCGCAGCCTGATTGACCTGCTGCGCGCGACCTTCCCCGGCGGCTCGATCAGCGGCGCGCCCAAGCAGCGCACCATGCAGATCATCGATCGCCTGGAACGCAGCGCGCGCGGCGTGTACTGCGGATCGATCGGCTACCTGGGCTACAACCGCGTCGCCGACCTCAACATCGGCATCCGCACCTTGTCCTACGACGGCGACACGGTCGCCTTCGGCGCCGGCGGCGCGATCACCTGGCTGTCGGACGCGCAGGACGAATTCCAGGAAGTGCTGCTGAAGGCCGAAGCGGTGCTGCGGCCGCTGTGGCGCCATCTGGCCGCGAACGAAGGCTTCGCCTATCGGGTGGAAGGCGATCGCCTGCATGTGCACGCGGCCGCGTCCGAAGGCTGATCGGCTGCGCCGGCCGTTCGTGACGGCGCGAACCGGTATGACAAAAGCGCAGTAGACTCGCCGCGCCGCCGTCGCTTGCAAGCGCGGCGATCGCATGGAGAACCGCATGCCCGAGCAACGACAGATTCCCGCCGCGAGCGGCATCGGCCTGCGCCTGCGGCAAGGCCAGCGCCTGCGCATCATCGACAACGAGGGCGGCCAGACCGGCGATCTGATGGCGTTCGCGCCCGACGGCAGCGAGCGCTTGAGCAACGGCCGCACCTTCGATTACGGCGGCAAGCTCTTTCTGAGTAGCGGCGACGTGCTGTGGTCCGACCGCAGCCGGCCGATGCTGACCATCCTCGACGATGACGCGGGCCGGCACGATTTCCTGTACTCGGCCTGCAGCGCGGAGATGTACCGCATTCAATACGGCGCAAGCGGCGAGCATCCGAACTGCACCGACAACCTGTCGGCGGCGCTGCGCGAACTCGGGATCGAGCCGGCGCCGCTGCCGACGCCGTTCAATCTGTTCATGCACGTCGATGTCGGCACCGACGGCGCGCTGAGTTTCCCCACGCCAGTCGCGCGTCCGGGGCGCTCGATCGTGTTCCGCGCCGAAATGGATCTGGCGATCGCGGTCTCCGCCTGTCCCGGCGCGACCTGCAACGGCGGCGCGCCGCCGCGGCCGCTGGCGTTCGAGCTTATCGAGGATTGATGCGGGCGGCCCAGGCGATGCGGCGCCGGCTCTTCAACTCGACCGCTAAACGCAGCGTCTATTCGTTCTCGCCCGCGCCGTCGCGCCGCGTCGTCGCCAGCCGCAAGAAGGTCTGATGCTGATACCGGCTCATGCGCAATTGCTGGCCGTTGTCCATCGTGACCACATGGTAGCCGTTGAACCAGGGATGGATGGTCTTGACCCGGCGCACGTTGACGATCGCCGAGCGGTGAATGCGGGCGAAATGGCGCGGGTCCAATCGCTGCGCCAGCGAGGCCATGGTGTCGCGCAGCTCGTGCACGCGATCGGCCAAATGGATCTGCACGGCGTTGCCGCTGGCCTTGATCCAGACGATGTCGTCCACGTCGAGGAAGATCACGTGTTCGTCCACGCGCACCGGCAGCCGGTCCAGGTAATCCTCGCGTTGGCGCAGCGCCTCCAGCGCCTGCACGATCCGCGCATCGCCGCCGCCGGCCGCCAGCCGCGTCTTCACCCGTTGCACGGTGGCGGCGAAGCGCTCGCGGCTGAACGGCTTGACCAGATAATCCACGGCGTTGGCTTCGAACGCGCGTACCGCGTATTGCTCGTAGGCGGTGACGAAGACCGTCGCCGGCATGCGCGCCGCGCCGATGGTGGCGACCACGTCCATGCCGGTCATCGCCGGCATCTGGATATCCAGGAACACCAGATCCGGCGAGTGTTCGCGGATCGCCGTCACCGCCGATATGCCGTCGCCGCATTCGCCCAGCAGTTCGATCTGCGGGTCTTCGCGCAGCAGCCGCACCACCGCGTGGCGCGCGATTGGTTCGTCGTCCACCACCAGCGCGGTGATGCTCATGCCGGCACGTGCTCGGGCATGTCGTCGTCTTCCTCCAGCTCGCGCAGCGGCAGGCGGATGCGGCAGACCACGCCTTCGGGCCAGATCATGTCCAGGCGCAGCTCGGCGGCCTCGCCGTAGAGCTCGCGCAGCCGCAGGCGCGTATTCGACAGGCCGATGCCGTGGCCGGCGGGCGCGGCGTCGGTATCCAGACGGCTGTTGCGATTGCGCACCTCGATACACAGGCTGTCGCCGTCGCGCCGGCTTTCGATTTCGATGCGGTCGGCGCCGACGCGCTGGCCGATGCCGTGACGGATCGCGTTCTCGACGATGGGTTGCAGCAGCAGGCTCGGCACCGCGCAATCCAGCGTATCGGGCGCGACATACACCTGCGTGGTCAGCCGGTCCTTGAAGCGGTTGCGCTGGATGCCCAGGTACAGATCCAGCAGATCCAGCTCGCGGCGCAGGGTGATTTCCTGGCCGTCGTAGTCTTCCAGGAACGCGCGCAGCAGTTCGCTCAAGCGCAGCAGCATGTCCTCGGCCGAGCGCTTGTCTTCGTCGAGCAAGGTCACGATGGCGTGCAGGGTGTTGAACAGGAAATGCGGCTGCAGCTGGGTCTTGAGCACCTGCAGTCGCGACTGCGCCAACTCGGTGGCCAGCCGGCTCGCTTCCAGCATGCGTTGTGCGCGCTCGGCGCGCAGGCGCAAGGAATTCTGCAGCAACAGCAGCGTCCAATACGTCAGCAATCCGATGGCGACGTGGCGGCCGACGAACTGCAGCATCTGGTCGGCGAACGAGCCGGGCTCGAACTGGCTCGATACCGCCGCGCCGATGACCACCGCCGCCAGGGTCACGCCCATGCTCGCCAGCACATGCGTGAGCAGCGCGCGCCCGCGCCCGGGCGACTGGATCGGATAACGCGCGGCGAGCCGGAACACCAGCGGCGCCAGCGCCGCCCAGGTGTACCACTGGATCATCGACCAGCGCAGGTAGTCGAACGGCGACCACATTTCGGCGAAGAACGCGTCGTGGACGAAGCCCTGCATCGCGAACACCACCACCACCGCCGACCACAGGCCGAGGTAGCGGAACAGGCCGATCTGCGTGTCGCCCAGCTGGATCTTCATCAGGCCTTGCTCGAACAAAGACCCCAGCATCCTAAGCGCGGCCCCGGGCGGCGCAAAGCGTCTTCGCCCGCCACTACGATTGGCGGCGCCGCAACGACGATTCGTCCCAAATCCGTGGCCCGCGCGCTTGCGTCTGGGCTGTGATGGGCGCGCAGACCGGGCCCGACGCGCTCCGGTCGCCCCATCGTCCAGCCGGAGACCTTGCCATGCGCCCGTCGCTCGCCGCCGTTCTTGCCCTTGCCCTGCTTGCCGCCGCCCGCAGCGAGGCGGCGCCGCGCACGCATTATTTCGAATTGATCAATCGCGCCCACGACCGCCTGACCTCGGTCGCGGTGGCTGCCGCCGGCAGTCAGGCGTTTCAGGAAAAGCCGCTGGGCGCCGCGCTCGACGGCGGCGGCGGTTCGGCCACGCTGCAGATCGCCGGCGAGGACTGCCGCTACGATTTCCGTTTCGAGTTCGCCAACGCTCGCGCGGTGATCTATCCGGCCATCGACGTTTGCCGCTATCGCAGTCTGCGTATCCAGCCGTTGCCGGCGGCAGACCGGGCGCGGTCGGCGAAGGCGGAGTAGGGCCTAACCCGCGTCGGTAACGGGCGGCGCAGCGTGAACCCCGTCGATCCACGGCAGCGCCAGAAATCCGCGATGTCCTGAAAAGCACACGCGACCGGCATCGGCGTAATCGCCGCTGATGTCTATCGTCGCATCGGGCGAGGGCCAGCCGCGCAGCGTCGCCACGTTGGCGCAGCGACGGCTCTTGCCTTTCTTCGACACCAGCGTCGCGCAGCCCAGATGGCGGGCGCGGACCACATCAGTGCAAACCGCCTGCGCGGTTTCGCGGTCGAAGCGGACATTGACGACCTGGATGAGATCAAGCCCGGTGTGGCCCAGCCACAGCGCGAGCGGAAGCCCGAACCAGACCGCGAGCGTCGCGATCATCGACCGCGACAGCAGCGGAACCAGGCCGAACAGCATGATCCAGACCAGCAAGGGAATCTGCAGCAGCACGATTTCGACGCGGGTGCCCAGCGCGGAAAATCCCCACACCCCGCCATGCACCCCGGCCAGATCGCGTCCGAGCACGGCGCTGCCGACGGCGGTCAGCACCAGCACGGTCAGTAGCGGGATGGCGATCCAGTACAGCGGGTCGCGTCCCTTCTTCGTAAAGAATTCCCGGTAGCGCCTGCGCAGCCGGTCTTTGAGCCGGCGCGATCGCGCGATGTGTTTATCCGCCACCGTGATCACCAACGCGCTGTATGCGCCGGCGATTGTAGGCAGCGCCGCGCCGTCTCGCTACTTGGCGCCCGCGCGCCACTGCCCGGGCGTGCGGCCGAACCAGCGGCGCGCGGCGCGACTGAGGCTGCTGGCATCGTGATAGCCCAGCCGTTGCGCGGCGTCCTCCAGCGACACCTGCTGCCGAAGCAGGGCGATCAGCGCGTCCTTGCGCGATTCGTCCACCACCTGGGTCCAGCTCTTTCCTTCCGCCCGCAACTGCCGCTGCAAGCTGCGCACGCTCATGCCGATGGCCTGCGCGAGATCGGCGATGCCGGCCGAACCGCTGATCTGCGAGGACAGCCATTGCTTGGCGAAGGTGGTGACGAAACCGATTTGCGGCAGCTCGGCCAATTGCTTGTCCAGCAACTCGCAGTGCATGCGATACAACTCGGCGTCGGCTTGCGGCAGACGGCGATCGAGATCGGCGGCGGAGATGCGCAGGTGGTTGGCCGGTGCGTCGAAGCGGGGCTCGCAATCGAAAAATTGCCGGTAAACAGCGAGATCGCCCTGCCGGGCATGACGCAGTGTCACCGCCGCCGGCACGATGCGGCGCCCGGCCAGCCAGCGCGCGAAACTCAGGATGCCTCCGACGATGGCCTCGACCTGTTGCGGCAGCAGCCGAAGCCGCAACAACTGTTCGGTGTAGACGATGCCGACATCGCCGTTCGCATGCGTCTGCGCCGTGAGCGTTCCCGACTCGCTGACCAAGCGGTGATAGCGAAGCATCAACTCGACGCAAGCGCGAAGCGATTCGCAGCTCATCGCCGCCAGTCCCAGCACCCGGAACGCGCTGGGATTCACCACCTCGGCCATCTTGAGCCCGAGCAGCGGATCGCCGGTCAAAGCCAGCGCGTGATCCCAGATGCGGCGCACTTCCTCCGCGCCGATCCGGCCGTTGGGCGCGGCCAATCGCGACGCATCGATATCCGCGTCGCGCAGCACCTGCTGCGCCGGCGCGCCCTGTGCCTCCACCGCGGCCAGCAGCATGCGCACATAGGAATTGGCGACGGTGCGAGGGTCGAGCATGGGCTCAATAGAGCAGCTTGGCGCGAAATGTCAACGCCGCGCGCGCCGCGGGTCAATGCCGCGGCGGCGTTGCCGGCCGCATCATTCGAGCAGGCCGGCATGCGCGAGTACAGCGAGATGATCCAGGACACGGAAGCGTTCCGAACGCGTTATCGCGCGGGCATCGGCCGCCGGTACAACGCCTGGCTGCACGGCGGTTTCGTGCTGGCGTTCGGCGCACTGGTGTTCGGTGTTCTGATCGGCCGCATCGAGAACGTGAGCGGCTGGCAATGGTTGGCGATTCCGGCCGGCGTGGTCGTATTCAACTGGGGCGAATACACGGTCCACCGCCATATGGGCCATCGCAAGCACCGCCTGAGCGCCTTGTTCTACAAGCGCCACACCGGCGATCACCACAGCTTCTTCGTCGAATCGAAGATGCGCTTCGAGCAGGCGCGCGATTGGCGCGTGATCCTGTTTCCGGCATGGCTGATCGTGGTGTACAGCGCGATCGGCATCGCCTCTGCGTATTTGATCCTTGCCCAATTCGACCGCAACGCCGCCGCGCTGTTCAGCGCGACTTTGCTGGCCGGTTACCTGTCTTACGAAATCTTTCACGCCTGCGAGCACCTGCCCGGCGATCACTGGCTGGCGAAGCTGCCGTGGATACGCCACATGCGCCGGCTGCACCGTCTGCATCACCGGACCGATCTGATGCAGTCGCGCAATTTCAACATCGTCTTCCCGCTGATGGACTGGCTGCACGGCACTCTGCATTGGGAGCCCGAAGACGGCCGCGATCGTCCAACCTCGCCGAATAACAGGCAGCCCCCGCCATGACCACGCAGACAACCCGAACGCTGTTGCGGGCGCCGCCGCACGAGGTCTACGACTATCTGACCCGGCCGTCGCGCTGGCGCGAATGGCATGCCGCGTCCCTGGGGACGCAACCGCCCGACTGCGACTCCCTGCGGGCCGGCGCGCGGTTCGAGGAAAACATCCGCGCGGCCGGTTTCCGTCGGCGGCTGTCCTGGCGCGTGCTCGACGCCGATGCGCCGACGCGTTGGGAGGCCGAGGCGACCATGAGCGACGGCAGCACCGCGTATCTGCTCTACGAACTTTCGCCGGCGACCGGGGGCACGCAGTTCAAGCGCACCTTGAGCTACACCGTCCGCCCCTGGATGCTCGCAATGGTGAACGCGACGGTCGGGGCCTTGAAGATCCGGCTCGAATCGCATCGCGCGTTGCGGAAGCTGCAGCGGCATTTCGAACGCGGGCCGGCGTGATGGTCGCGGGCTCCGCGGCGTTCGAATGCGGCCTTCGCAAACGCGCCGAGGAACCCCGCGCCCGCCCGATAAAAGCGCGCCGCCATAAGAAACAAGACCTTGCCGGAATTTATTCCCGGCTTATACCCGCGACCGCGCTGGAATCCCGGTCGCCGCGCGGCCTACTCTGGAGCCTCGCCACTACCCCCGGATCGCTCATGTCCCTGTCCCGCGCATTCGTTCCTTACGCCATCGCCTTAGCTGTCGCGCTCGCATCGCCCCTGGCCGTTCAGGCCCATGAGGTCGTTCCGCCGGACTGGTGCGTCAAGGAGAAGGAGACGCCGATCATCGTCGCCAAGTTCGACTTCGACGGTAAAGAGCTGCGCGAGGTGATGGCCAAGTGCGGGATCGTGGAAAAAGACGACAAGTGGCATACCGCCACCGAAACCATGCTCACCTATTGCGCCGTGGTCGCGCCGTTGAAGGGCGCGCTGCCGTTCATGACCGGGCCGGACAGCTACCAGTCGAAGGAACACCACAGCCGCTACAAGCTCGACGACGGCGTCAGCGGCGCCTGCGCGGTGTGCCCGCCGAAGCCGGATTGAGGCGCGCTCAGACCAGCGCGTCGCGGCGGGTGTAGGCGAGCACCGCATCCACGCGCGACTGCAGGACCGCGCGCGTCTCCGCCGGCAGTTCCTCGCCCCGGCCCAGGACGAAGTAGGCCGAGCGCAGCACGTCGCGCCAGCGCGGGTTGCGCGGCAGCTTGGACAGGCTGAGGTAGCGCTCCAGCGCACGCGCGCGCAGCCGGCCGTCGTCGATGTTGACCCGCCAGATGCGGCTCTTCTCCGCGAATTCCAGGCGGCCGGTGCCGGTGGCGCGTTCCCAGGCATCGACCGAGGCCAGCATCAGTTCGACCAGGGTGCGGCGGAAGGCGTCGCGCATCGAGGATTCGCCGCCGTCGTCGCCGGCTTCGTGGATGTGGTCGGCGGCGAGGGCCGCGTCAGTCTCGGCGAAGGTATCCACCGGGCGATCGACGCCAGCGTCGGCGACAACCGGCGTCGCCACGGCCTCGCGGTCCAGCGGCGCGAGCAGCACCAGGCCGTCGCCGCCCGACCACGGCTCGAGTTTCGCGAGCAGCGGCGCGCCCTCGCGGGCGGGAATCTCCAGCCGCTGCGCCGCGCTGTCTTCCATGCGCTCCAGCGCCGACGACAAGGCGGCGCGCCCGGCCTCGCCGACGAACGCCGACACCGGTTGCCCGACCAGCGCTTCGTTGTCCGAATAACCCAGCCACAGCCGGCCGGCGCGATTCACAGCGAGCAGTTGACCGTCGGCGTCGAGCAGGCACAACGCGTCGTCGCGGCTGTCCAGCAGGGCCTGCAGCAGGCTGCGGTCTTCGGCCAGCGCATCGGCTTCGCGGCGATAACGCGCCAGTTCTTCCTCGTGGCGGACCCGCCGCGCTTCCTCGCGCAAGCGTTCGCGCTGGCGCCGCCGCTGCTGCAGCAGCCAGAAGCCCAGCATCGCCGCCACCGCCACCGCGATCGCGAACCACAGCAGCAGCGTGCGCTGGCGGAACTCGGCGCGGCGCAGGCGGTTCTCGCTTTCCAGCGCGGCGATGGTGCGCTGCTGCTCGGCCGATTCGAAGCGCACCCGCAGCCAGTCCAACTGGCGATCATGCTGCGCGTCGGCCAGCGCGATGGCCTTCGCATGCGCATCGCGCAAGGTGGCGTTGGCCGCGACCGCATCGCCGGCGCGCTCCTGCGCGGTGGCCAGCTGTTCCAGCAACGACACCCGCATGGGATCGCCTTCGGGCACCGAGGCCAGCGCTTCGCGCAGCCGCGTCGCCGCCGCGGCGGTGCGGCCGGACAACTGCGCGGTGCGGGCGATCTGCAATTGCAGCGCCGGCGGCAGCGGCAGTTTCCAGGTGTCGGCCAGGGCCAGCGCGCCGGCGGTCCAGCGCTGGGCCTGGGCGATGTCGCCCTGCGCCAGCGCCACCCGGGTCAGGCCGTCGTGGACCCGCAATTCGTACACCCGGTTGCCGCCGGTGCGGTACGCGGCCAGCGCTTCCTGCAGCCACGCCGAGGCTTGGCGCGCGTCGCCGGTGTCGAGCGCGACCTCGGCCATCGTTTCCAGCACGTGCGCCGCTTCGATCGGCTCGCCCTTGCCGCGGTAGAAGGCCAGCGCGTCGTGGTAGTAGCGCATCGCGGTGTCGGTTTCGCTGAGTTCGCGATACACGTCGGCGATGTTGTTCAGCACCGCGCCGGAGACTTGCCCGGCGCCGCGCTGGATGTCGAGGCTGGCGGTCAGGCTGCGCAGGGCGCCGCGGAAATCGCCGAGCCGGCGCAGCGCCGCGCCGACGTTGCTCAGATCGCGCGCGGTGGCGGCGCGATCGCCCAGCGCGGTGGACAGCGTCACCGCGCATTCGAAGCGCGACAACGCCTGCGGAATCCATTCGCGGCGGAAGTCGAGGATGCCGCGCCGACGCACCAGTTCGTAGCGCAGCTGCGCATCGCCGTCCTCGCCGATGACCGCGTCGGCGCAATCGAGCGAGCGCTCGGCTTCTTCCAGATGCCCGGCTTCCAGTTGCGCCTTCGCCCGTGCGAACAGCGCGTTGGGCGCCTCGCTGCCGGCGTCGATCTTCGCCCGCTGCAGACACAGCGCCGGTTGCGGCAGGCCGCGCGCCGGCGTGGACGCGGCGCAGCCGCCGGTTTCGCCGTGCGCCGACGATATCCCGCCCGCCGCCAGCGCCGCCCACAGCGCCCAGGCCGTATGCCGCTGCCTCGCGGCGTCGCGGCGAAGAGGCGAAGCAAAACAGAACCAACGCATCAGACCATCCTTATCCGACCCATGCACAAGTTGAACGGCGGCGTGGTCGCGCGGACGCTGTCGTGCGCACCGATTGCGGGCGTTCGCCGCTGACGGCCGTGCGATCGCATCGCGCCATGGCGTGGCGCCTGGCGTGGATGCCGGCGGCGAAACCGCGGGCGGTGTCCGACCGCCGCGATCGCGGTCGCCAAAGGCGCGCAGCTGCGCTCGTGTCCGCCAAGCAAAAGGCCTCGTTCGTTCGGTCGCATGGGCGAGCTTAGCAGTCCCGGCCGCGCAACCAACAGCGGCCGAAGGCGGTGGCGAGGCAGGGTGTTCGAGCGGCTTTCGTCGCCATCGCAGGTAGATGCGGTGCGGCACGCGCTGGTTTAGCGCCATGGCGCGATGACGGCGGCGTCATTGCGTTCCGTGCGCGGCGTCGCGAAAACGCGGAGGCCTGCCGGGTTCATGTTCGCGCGTCAGGTCGGTGCGCGATTCGTATCGGCATGCAGGACACGATGTGTCACTGCGCGAAGGACTATGCCGTGGGGAGTGCTCGCCGTCGGTAGATCACTCAGGCCTGTATGCGACATACCGCATCACGCGAGGTGCGATCAACGGCAAGAATCCAGGCGGCGTGTCTGAACGCCTCCGAGTTCCGCTTAAACGACGATCCGAACCTCCAGGCCGCCATCGTGGCGACCTGAAGACATCGCGTCATCGCAACCGCACAAGGCCATCGCGATCAGTAATCGTCGCGACCATGCGTGGCGGTGGAATAGCCCAGGAACTCCGCCGCGATTCCGTCCGGACGCCCACGCTTGGTGGCGTTCTGGAAATTGCTCAGGGTGATGCCGCGATTGCGGTAGCCGTTGACGGCGATGTCGCTGTAACCGGCGTACAGGCCGTTGGAACGGCAGTCGCGCACGCCTTCGCCGTACAGGATCGACTTGGCCATGTACTCCAGGCCGCGCGCGAACCGCGGCTGGGTTTCGCCGCCGATCGTGTGCGTCCACAGGCTGGTGTCGCCCTGGATCGAAGCCATTTCCCCGGCCTGGGCGATACCGGCCAGCGAATACTGCGGATGATGGCAATCGCGCGCCTGCAGTTCCTGCACTTCGCCGCTGCTGTAGACGATCAGCGGAATCATCTGCTTCATCCGGTTGAACCCGGCGTTGTAGCGGTTGGCGTCGTCCTGGTACACACCCGCGGCCATCATCGCCAGCGCGCCGGACACGCCCCAGTTGTTGGTGCGGCTGGAAGCCTGATTGGCCTGCGCATAGAGCTTGTTGAGGTAACCGTTGAAGCGGGTTTGCTGAGCCGGCGTCCATCCGGCTTCGCCGCCGTTGTGATGACGGATGATCTCCGCCGCGCTCACCCACACCGGCAGGCCCCAGGCCGCTTCCAGCCAGGCTTGCGGCGCGTCGGTGCCGGGCGCGAGGGTGAAGCCGGTGAACTTCGACGACCACGCGTCGAGGATCTGGATCGCCTTGTCGCGATTGCGGGTGTCGCCGGTGACCGCCCAGCGCAGCGCGTTCAAGTACGCGGCCACCGCGTCGTTCTTCCAGCGGCCTTCCTGCGGGCCGCCCGCGGCGCGCACCACTTCCACCGTGGCCAGCGCCGAGTACGCGTAGGTGTGCGAGCCGCGCGTGTCCTGCAGCAAGCGGTTGTAACCGGTCTTCATCGCGCTGGTGGCGCTGGACTGCACCGCCGCGCGGATGGTGTTGAGGCGGGTTTGGGTGACCAGGATGCCGGGGTGCTTGAACGGCGGCACGGCCTTGGCGTCGGCGGCGGCGATCGCGGCGATGTCGGCATCGATATTGTCGGCGGCTGCCGTGTCGGCGGGGGAGGCGGCGTAACCCGCGCCGGTCCAGGCGGCCAGCAGCGCCAGAGTCATGGCGTTGCGGCGGAGCGTGCGCAAACGGGTCTTCGTAGTGAGCGGCATAAGATTCCTCGTTCGAGTCGTTGTTCGTTTGTATGAGGCAGCGTCAGGAACGGACTGCGCCAACGGCGCGTCCGGGAAGAGATCCAATCGTCGTTCGCAGTCCACGACGGCGCTGGCCGTCGCCATGCCAGGAATACCGGAAGTGGCGTTTTTCCGGCTGATGACACCGGTTTCTGCCGAGCCATGTTGCACGACTTCAAAAACAAAAAAATGCGACTGGCTTGGGATAAGCGGGCTTGCCGCGATGCGGAAAATACAGGTCGGCTTCGCAGTTCCGGATACTGCTCGCGGCGCGCATGGGCGCCCGCGGCGGCGGAATCGATGCGCCGGACAGGATGGTGCGGTGCGCGATGGCGGCCGCGTTTCGCCTATTCGTCGGCGCGGGCGATCGATATCGGCTTGATGACGGTGCTGGACACCGCACCGGGATAACGCCGGTGCACGCTCAGGCGTCGCCCGTATCCGATGGCGCCGGCGGATGCAGATGGATCGCCAACCATAGCGCGCCCTGCGAAACCCGCCGCACCGTATGCGGCGTGCCGGCGGGCAGGAACAGATAGCCGCCGGCGCGCAGCTCGACGCTCTCGCCGGCGACTTCGATCGTCGCCGCGCCCTGCAGCAGCGCGACCCATTCGTCCTGCGGCTGCACATACTCGGTCGGCACCGCCGCGGAGGAGCTGATGATGCGTTCCACGACCAGGTTCTTGTGGCTGAGCAGTGCTTCGAAGCGCTCGCCCTCGGCGGGCGCGTCCGCGTCGATGAACAGGTTTCCGGTCTGCATGTGAACGCCGATCTGCGGGGGATGAGCTTTTGTATCGGATCGGGGCCCGCTGCGTCAGCTTAGTCGGTCGCAAGACTCAACAACGACGGCGCGCCGGCGGGATCGCACAACCGCAGGCAGGCATAGGCGATGCCCGACAGCCCGACCATCAATCCCAGCGGCCGCTCCTGTACCGAGCGTCCCCCGCAGCGCCACTGCGGATGCGCGCCTCCGGCCCAGGCCGCGCCGAGTGCGCGGCATTGCGCGATGGCGTCGTCTTGCGCCGGCGACGACGCCAACGCGTGCCGCAGCAGCAATTCGAGATTGCCGGCCTGGCCGTGGCACAGGCAATCGCCGCCGCTCAGTCCGTGGGCGCGTGTGCCGGCGAGGCAAGCCGACAAGTCGCGATCCCAGTCGGCATCGCGCAGCACCGAAGGCAGCAGCAGGCGGGCGAGGCCGACGCCCGGCGCGCCGTGGCACCACGAGTAGATGTCTTCGCGCCGATCATCGCCGCCGGCCGGATCGGGATCGGCGAACTGGTCGTACCAGCGCCGGCCGCGGCGCTCGAACGATGCGCGCTCATAACGCAGCGCGCGCCGGGCGAGTTGCAAGGCGGCGCCGTCGTCGTTGAGTTGCGCATGGCGCGCCAGCGCGGCGGCGATGCCGGCGCTGCCATGGGCGAAACCGGTGAGGCCGCGTTCGGGCGAGGCCGGGCACAGCCACCAGGCTTCGTCGGCGTCGCCTTGCGCGTGGGCGGCCAGATGCGCGGCGCAGGCCATCGCCGCGGGGCGCGTATCGGCATCGGGGCGGTGACGCTGCAACTGCGTCAGCACCAGCAGGCAGCCGGCGGCGCCGCTGATCAAGTCGAGGTCGCGGTCTTGCTCGATGCGCTCGGCGATATGCGGCAACCACGCGCCGGCTTCGTCGAGCAACTCCGGGCGCCGCCAACGCAAGCCCAGCACCAGCAGCGCGTAGATCCATCCGCTCAGGCCCGACCACGGTCCGATCGCGACCAACGCGCGTGGGTCGTCGCGCAACTGCCGTCGGCATGCGGCCAACGCGGCTTCGGCGGCGCGGGTGAAACGCGCCTGTCCGGTCTGCGCGCCCAGTTCGGCCAGCATCAGCATCGTGCCGGGCACGCCTTCGTACAGCGTCAGCCCCATCGGCGCGATCGACGGCTCGGGGCGATTGCGGTACTCAGGTTGAAACCAGGCGATCTCGCCGCGGCCGCGAAACCCAAGCCGCAGCACTTCATCGCCGAGGGCGACGGCGGTGTCGAGCAGGACGCGGCGGTTCGCACGGTCGGCACCGTCGTCGATGCGCGCGGCGGCATCCGTGCGAGACGACGCGGGCGGCGGTGCGGTATCGGCGACGATCGCCGACCACGGCCGGATGCTCTCCAGCGATTGCGCCAAGGCATAGCGCTGCCGGTGCAGATCGCGCGCCGACAGCAGACGCACACGCCGCCGCACCTCATCGCGGCCGCTGCGCGCGAACACCGCCTCGATGCGATGGCCGTCGCTGTCGTGCACGCCGGTGCCGTCGATGGCGATGTTGAAGCGTGGCACGTCGCCGCGCAGCAACGCGGCGCGTTCGGCGGCCTGGGTGCGGGCCAGGAACGGCCAATCGCGACTGCCCACCTCCAGGCGCGCCAGCACCTGTTCGCGTTCGGCGGCCGAACGCAGGTACTGCGGATGCGACAACGCGTCGAGCAGGCGCGCATAGATGTGGGTGGAGCGCAGCAGGGCGCGGGTGTCCAGACCGGCGAAGGCCGTCAGCGGGCCGGCGCCGTCGCGCAGCGCGGGTTTCATCCGCAACAGGCCGCGATAGGTTTCATCGAAGCCGTCGAGCACGGCCTGCGTGTGTTCGTGCGGCGCGACGCGGCGGCCGTCGCGGTGCCGCGGCAGGTTGGCGCCGGCCTGGGTGGTCGCGTCGGCCGGCGCCAGGCGCAGCTCATCGCTGCCGGCGCCGGTGGCGCGGCGCGTGCGGTAGCGCTGCTCGGCCCAGGCCAGCGCGCTGACGTCGTGTGCGTCGGGATCGTTGCGATCCGACGGCAGCAATCCGGAAAACAATACCGACGGCGCATACGGCCCGGTCGCGCGAGGCTGGCCGCCGCGATTCATCCACGGCTGGAACACGGTTTCCAGATCGATCACCACCGGGTATTCGCCGCCGGCGATCAGATTCTCCAGATGCAGATCGGTACAGCCCAGCGCGTAGGCGACGGCGACCAGACCGCCGTAGCGGCGGTAGTAACGCGAGGCGGCGCCGTCGTCGGCGAGCGGCGAATGCGCGATCCATTGCGCGTAACCGTGGCTGCCGCGATCCACGCTCAGGGCGGCGCGCTGGTCCGGGGTCACACCATGCTCGCGCAACTCGGCCAGGAAGCGCGCATAGGCCGCGTCGATCGCCAGCGAGCGCGGCTTGTACAGCGCGCGGCCGCGGTCGAACTGCAGCTGGATCACGCTGCCGCCGTGGTCGTGGCGATCGCCGAGTCCGCTGGCGAAGCCGCGCAGGCGGCCGGGATCATCGTCGGCGGCGAAGAGCGGCGTCAGCAGCGCACGCTCATCGAGGTAACGCCGCAGGAAGGTAGTCAGAACCTTTTCGGTCTGCTCCGCATGCAGGACGATGTCCTCGCCCAGCAACGGATAGCGCTGATCCAGCGCCTGCCGGCCGGCGGCGCTGTCGATCCAGTCCAGGAATTCGTCGTGACGTTGTTGCGGCGTCGCGCCGGACAAGGCGCGGTGATGGCGGGCGATGGCCAGTTCCAGCAGCAGCGTGCGGCTGCTCCAGGCCAGGGCCGGCGCGGCGAAGGCGGCGTCGATGCACGGCCGCAGGCGTTCGAAATCCAGCGCATCGCTATGCTGCCGCGCGCTGTCGCGCCATTGCGCCAGGCAACGCGCGCGCGATGGCGCCAGCAGCGGCTCGGCCCAGCGCAGCAAGGGCCGCAGCGCCGGGTCGATGCCGTCGTCTGGGCCGGGAAAAATCGCGCTGTCGCCCAAGGCGAGATACCGGGCGGGCTGCGCCTGACAGCGCAGCCCGCCGGAAGAACGATCAGCCGCCCTGACAGTTGTGGCAGCTGGTGTACACGCAGGACAGGCTGAGCAGATTGCTGGACTTGTCCACCAGCTTATCGTCGTGCAGGTCGGGCGAGCCGACGCTTTCGATCAGCAGGCGGGCGAGTACGTCCTGTGAGATTTCCGCATTCATGGGCATGAAACTCTCCAGTTGCATTACGTGATGGAACCCCGGCGGCGACTGCCGGCGGCGGTTCCCGTGGCGTTGTGTGGACGGTGTGCGATGCAGCCGTTGCGCGCATCCGTCCGTATGCGCGAACAAGTGGAAGGCGGGTTTTTTATCACGTTGACGATGCGCGTCCGCGAGCGGCATCACAGATCGCGCGGCGCGACCGCATGCGTACAGCCGCGGTTGGATGAATGCGGCGTTCGCGCGCGCGGCCGTCCGTCGATGTCGCGACGGCGCGCATGCGGATTCAATTCGTACCTTTGCGATCGCGCACAAGGCTGCGCCAGAACCCCATGGCGCCCACGGCGGCGACGCCGAGCCCGATCAGGAACACGATGCGGGCGTTGGCGATTTCCACGGCCTGCTGCGTCAGCAGCTCGGCCGGCGCGTCCTGATACGGAATCGACGCGCCCGAATAGATCGCCGCGCCGAGCAAGGCCATGCCCAAACCCAGTACCGCCGCACCCGCGGCGAAGACGCGCGCTGGCTTCACCGCGATCCCGCGCTGCGATCGGCCCCGGACTTCTCGGCGCTCTTGTCGGCGACCGACGACTCCGCCGCGATCGGCACGTACAAGGCGCTGGGCCGCTGTGCATCGTGATACAGCGTCACCGTGACCTTGCGCGCGTCCTTGCCGGATTCGTCCGCGACCACGCCGCCGCTGTTGTAGTTCTTCTGCATGGTCATGCTGTTGAGCGGCGCGATCACCAGGCGCAGGCGGCTGCCCTGGCCCAGGCGCCGGGCGGTGAAGTTGAAACGTTCGAAGTCGTAGCGCTCCACCGCGCCCGGCGTAACCGGCACCGGCTCGCGCGGGTTGGCGCGATAGCGCGCGCGCTTGAATTCCTGGGTCAGGAACACGGTGCTGCCGTCGGACTTGACCTCATAGATCTTCGCGGCGAAATCGGTGTCGGGCTGGTCGATCGCGATATACGCCGACAGTTTGAAGAAGCCGGCGATGTCGGTGTCGCGTTCCAGCACCGGCGTGTGATAGACCAGTTGCTTGCCCGACGACAGCTGGGTGCCGCGCTGATCGAGGATGAAGGCATAGGTCGGCGAGAACACCTCCGGCCGGTCCTCGTACTGCAGCGCGCTGGTGTCGAGCGGATCGTAGACGTATCGGTCCGGCGTGGCCGAGGCCGAGGGCGTGCTGCGCAGCTGCCCGGCTTCGTACACGTCGTTGACGCGGCCGTCCTGCGAATCCAGATACCAGGTCTGGGTGCTGGCGGTGACCGCCGGCAGCGACGGCGCGTAACGCCAGGCCTCTTCGCCGACCACGTAGAAGGCGACCTTGTCTTTCAGGAACTCGGGCTTCTTGCCTTGCTTGAGCGTCCAGTCGTACCACGCGGTGTGCAGCGCGCCCATGTCGAGCACCGAGGCCGGCGCGAACTTCAGCCCGCCCATTTCCGCCTGCGGATTGCCGGTGCCAGCGTGATCCCACGGGCCGATGATCAGGTAATGCGCGGCCTGGGCGCGGGCGCCGGCATAGCGCATGTGTTCCTTGTAGTAATTCATCGCGCCGGGCTGATCGTCGTCGTAATGACCGGTGATGCTCAGGATCGGCAGGGTCATCTTCGCGTACTGCTCGGGCGTCGGCCGATAGCTGTCCCAGTACGCGTCCTGGTGCGGATGCCCGATCCAGGTCTGGAAGGTCGGCGACGGATTGCCGATGTAGCCGTCGAGTTCCTTGTACGGCGCATGCGCCAGATACCAGCGCCGGTACTGCGCCGCCCAGAACGCGCCGTCGAAGAAGATGCGGTCCTGCGAGGCGTTGCCGCTGACGAAGGTCAGCCACTGCATGTTGTAGGTGTAGGGAATATTGTTGAGGATCGGAAAGTCGATGCCCGGCCCGACCGAGGCCACCGGAATGATCGTGGCCAGATGCGGCGGCAATTCCTTCGCCGCGGCCCACTGGCTGTAGCCCAGGTACGAGCCGCCGCTCATCGCGACCTTGCCGTTGCATTCGGTCTGCTTCGCCAGCCATTCGGCCACGTCGTGACCGTCCCGGGCTTCCTGCAGCAGCGGGGTGAACTCGCCTTCCGAGTTGCCGCGGCCGCGCACGTCCACCGCGTAATAGGTGTAGCCATGGCTGGCGAAGTACATCGCGCGTTCGTGATTGCGCTGCGCCATGTACGGCGTCATCGCGAAAATGCACGGCGTGCCGGCCTTCAGGCCCTGCGGGCGGTAGCGTGTCGCGCTGAGGTTCACGCCGTCGCGCAGTGGAATGCGCACGTTCCACTGGAACGCGACTTCGTCCGGCGCGGGTTTCGCGTCCTCGGCGGCGGCGGGCCCGGCCAGACACAGTGCGCTCAGTAGTGCGATGGCGATGAGGCGTGTTTGCATGAGTCGGCTCCGGTCGTGGGGCAATCCTTGGCGCGGGGCCACCGGCTGTCGAGTGACGGGTGTCATATTCGGGCGCGAATGCGCATCGCGGTACATGGCATCGGCGCGTGCAAGGCCCGCGCGCCGCGCATTCATCGCCATAGCGTGACCGCCGTCCATGTCGGGTCTGGCGGCCGAATATCGAACCATTGAATGGACCGGCCCGAAAATCGCTCTCGATCGGCCTGCGCCGGGTCCACGCGGCCGCTTATCCGCCGCCAGCGACGATCGATACCGCTCAAGCCTTCGACAGATACCAGCGCCGATACCGAAGCAAGGCTTCGACGAAGTAATAGTCCGCATAGGTCAGCGGCACATCGACTTCGCTCTTGTGCGGGATCGAGCCGACGCTGTGCTGCAGCAGGAAGCCGCCGTTCTCGCCCAGCGCGGCGCGGTAGGGCGGCGCGGACAGCGAGCGCAGCATGACGGTGGCGCTGTCCACGTAGCGGGCGCGCTCGGCGCCCTGTGCGTACTGGCCCAGTTCCAGCAAGGCCGAAGCGATGATCGCGCCCGCCGACGCGTCCCTCGGCGCGTCGGGAATGCCCGGCGCGTTGAAATCCCAATACGGAATCTTGTCCGCGGGCAAGTTCGGATGATTCAGGACGAACGCCGCGATGCCGCGCGCCTGCGCGAGATAGCGCGGATCGTGGGTGAAGCGATAGAGCATGGTGTAGCCGTACAGGCCCCAGGCCTGGCCGCGCGCCCATGCCGAATCGTCTGCGGCGCCCTGCGCGGTCTTCTTGCGCTGCGGCTCGCCCGTGCGCGGGTCGTAATCGACGACATGGTAGCTGCTGTAGTCGCTGCGGAAGTGGTTGCGCAGGGTCGTGTCGGCGTGGGCGGTGGCGATGTCGCGCAGCTTGGCGTCGCCGCCGTTCTGCGCCGCCCACAGCAGCAGCTCCAGATTCATCAGGTTGTCGATGATCACCGGCGCCTGGAAGTTGCTGCTGCTGTTCCAGCTCTGGATCGCCTTCATCGCCGGGTTGTAGCGTTGCGTCGCGGTCTGCGCGGCGGTGTCGATCACCGCCTTGTAGCGCGCCTCGCCGGTGATGCGATAGGCGTTGCCGAAGCTGTTGAAGATCATGAAGCCGATGTCGTGGTCGCCGCTGTGGTGCTGCTCCTTCTCCTCGATCGCCAGGCGGCGCTCGGCTTCGGCGCGCACGGCCGGGTCGCGGGTGTATTCGTAGATCAGCCACAAGGTGCCCGGGTAGAAGCCGCTGGTCCACCACCGGGTGTCGCTGGTGATGGATTTGCCGTCGGCGAAGCTGCGCGGCATCACGTCCGCCGGTGTGTTGCGCGCCAGCACCTGGTATTGCCGTGCGGCGAAATGCAGCTGGGTGTCGATCAGCGCCGCCATGTCGCCGGCCGCATCGCGCCGCGGCTGCTGCGTGCAGGCGCCCAGCAATGCGAGCGTGGCCAGCAGAGGCATCCAGAAACGTTTCATGCAGGGACATTCCACGAAGGGTTACTCGGCCGATCCTACCGTGACTTACAGTGGGCCGTTCGTGGGCCAATCGTCGTTCTTCGCGCTTCGAGGTGCACCTGGGTGAACGGGTCGAGATCTTGTCTGGGGCTCGTGCTGCTGGCCGGCTGCGCGGTGACGCCGCCCGGCCCGCAGCCGGGGGCGGCGGGTGTTCGCTACCAACTGCGCAATCCGCTCGAGGAGCCGCGGCAGGAACTGGTCGAGTTGACGGTTCCGTCGTCGTTGCGCAACGGCCATCTGGCCGCGGTCGATGAGCGCAGCGGCGAAACGCTGGCGCTGCAATACCCCGCGGCCACGGACCGGGCCGATCGCGTACTGGTGCAAGTGCGGCTGGAGCCTCGCGCGCAACGCACGATACGGCTGCGCGCCGCAACCGAATCCGCAGCGCCGCCGCCGATCGCCTACGGCCGCCACGTGCCCGAGCGCAAGGACGACTTCGCCTGGGAAAACGACCGCATCGCCTTCCGCATGTACGGCCCGGCCCTGGCTGCCGACGGCGAGATCACCAGCGGCATCGACGTGTGGGCCAAGCGCGTGCGCACGCCGGTGATCGATCGCTGGTACGCCACGGGTGATTACCACGCCGATCACGGCGAAGGCCTGGACTTCTACAAAGTGGGCCCCAGCCGCGGTTGCGGCGGCATCGCCCTGCGCGACGGCGATGCCTTCGCCACCTCCGGCAATTACGTGCACTGGCGGCGACTGGCGGCCGGGCCGCTGCGCGTGGTGTTCGAACTCGATTACGCGCCGTGGGGGCTGGTCGGCGCGCGCGTCGCCGAAACCAAGCGCATCTCACTCGATGCCGGCTCGAACTTCTCGCGAATCGAAACCCGCTTCAGGCCGCAGTCCGCGCAACCGGTGCCGCCCGCGTTGCCCGTGGCCATCGGCGTGCAGCGCGCTGCCGCCGACAATGCGGCGCACGACGCCGGCGGCCACTGGGCCAATGTGTGGAGCGCTCCGCAGGGCAGCGCCGGCAGCATCGGCTGCGCGGTGGTGTTGCCGGCATCGGTGGCCGCGGGGGTTGAGGATCGCGACGGCCATCTTTGGCTCACGACGGAGCAGTCCGCCGCCGAGCCGTTGATCTATTACGCCGGCGCCGCCTGGTCGGGAGGCCAGGACTTTCCCGTCGCCGCTGGCTGGAACGCGGAAGTGGCGGCATTCGCGCGACGACTCGCCGCGCCGATCCAGATCAGCGCTGAGCGATGAGTTCGCGAAACCCGCGACCGCTTATGCGGCTTCCTGCCGCCGCATCGTCCGGTCCACGAAGAATCCGATGACCGCGCCGAGCGCGATGGGCACCAGCGCATAGATCGGAATGAACACCAGCGCGATCGCCGCCTGGGCATCGGCGGCCAGATCCAGCGAGTAGTGCGCGAAGGCGAGGAAGCCGAAGCCCAACAGCGCCGGAGCCCATAGCGACGATGGCCGCTTGTAAAGGAAGCTCGCCGCGATGATCGCGCCCCAGGCGATGGCGTTGAAGGCGCCGAGAAACAGCCAGGCGCCGATGCTCTCGTCCGTGTACTGCCCAAGCCACTGCAAGCCGCGCGGCAGACGCGCCGCGTACGGCAGCAGTATTCCCACGAGCATCACGATCAGTCGTGCCTTGCGCATCGTCATAACGGCCGCCGGTGAGGGTCACCCAAGAGGGATGGCACGGATTCTCGACAGGTCGCGGCAGGTCGTCAATGGACGGCTGCGGCGCATCGCCGGCATTGCGTGCAGCAGACCGCCACTTCGGATGGGAAGCGCGAAACAAAAAAAAACGAAGCCGCCCGAAGCGAGTCGGGCGGCTTCGTTCGTATGCGTTGCCGTTACATGATGCAGCCGGCGTAGGCCTTCGACTTGGTCGTCACGATGCCCCAGCCCGGATCGCCGCACCCGGCCGGTTGCCGTATGCCGACCACCGTGCCGGCCGCGTCGTAGTAAACCACCGAGCAGTAACAGCCGGCGGCGTTGGCCGTCGTGCCGGCACCGGCGGAAATCGCCAACAAGGTTCCCAGTACGATCAACTTGATGTTGTGCATCGTCATCCTCTCCTTGACTGTCTTGCGATTCATTCCCCAATGCGGGCATGGCCCGGATTGAGGCGCTCACAACGAGGATCTGTCAGGGTTCTTGCGACCGCGATGGAGCGGTTGGAGACAAGAATCGCCTTACAGACGTGGCCGTGCTTCGACGTGTCCAGGAAAACGTATCCACGCGTCCGGTCCCGCGGACAGCGTTGCTTGGGTTGGCTCGGGCTTTACTGTGCAGCGGTCCCGCGGATTGCCCGCGCGATGTGGGGCTGGTTGGATGAGGCTCTCGCGAGCAATGCGCTGCATGCAAACGCAGCGCAGAATAAGACACGCGCGTCCTGGCACGATTTCAGGCTCACACGAATTCATAGTCGCATCAAGGGATTCGATGAAGAGATACTTTGACCGCGATCAAGAAACAACCTAAACAGGCGGCTGTGATGGGTGGCGCGAACGCCCCAGGTCCGGTGCATCGGCGATGCCGGCGGTCGCGCATCTCCCGCATCCGGGCCGATCGCTGGAGAACGCCGCCGAAAGCGCCCGCGCGACGTCGGTATCAACGGCACCAAGCCGTACAAGCTGAGGCAATTCATCAATGAATAAATCGATTCTTACATTCGCGATTGTGCTGCTCGCACTCGCGACGGCCGGCGTGCAAGCCTCCGAGCGAACGCGACACACTAGCCCGCCGCCGGAAGCCATATCGTCGCCGAACCACGACGACCGGTTGGCCGCGCAGTTGAAGCGCGACGAACAGATGATCGAAATGGCGGACAAAGCGATCGACGCATTCGCCAAGCTGCAGACGCCGCCAACCGGCGATCTGGTCTGGCTCGATGCGGACAAATCGAGCTTCGCGGTGCGCGAGCGCGCATCTTTCGCACTGTGCCGGTATCCGGCGGTGACGGCGCTGTCCGACCACAACAGCGGCGGCAACCGGGTGCTGCTTTCCTCGACGGCCCCATCGCTCGTGCCCAAAGGCGAGCAGAGCTATCGCAAAGCCGTCCCCAACTATGAGCGCGCCTCATTCGGTAACTGCGAAATCGTGGTTACATCCGTCCCATCGAGCGATCAGGCGTGGTTGGTATTCGCGGTAGCGCCGGCAGCCGCGGTGGTGCGGCCATAAGCACAACCCAACCGCCGCGGTGCGACAATATCCGGGTTGTCTCTGATGCCGCGCAGGGGCCGACACGAGGCGTGCCGGGCTGCGGGTTCAACCACTCATGCATCGAAAGGATTCCAGTTTGAACGATCAGTATCTGCGCTGCGCACGGATCGCAGCGCTTTGGTTGGGGCTCATGGGCGGCATCGGCGCAACGCAGGCGCAATTCGGCGCGACCGGCAGCAGCGAGCTGCCGCTGTCCCTGCTGCTGGGGCCCTGGATTATTCTCCTGTTTGTGTTGCCGGTAGCGGCGTGGCTGCGTCCCACCTGGCGGCCGCGGCTTTGCAAGGCGGTGCGTCGCGGCGTGCTGGCTTATCTGTTCATCGAATTCGTTCCGCTTCTGGTCTGCCTGTTGATAAAGGGCATATTCGGCGTCGGAGCAGAAGCGGGCCTGATGTCCTGGGCACTGACGATGATGGGAGTGATCTTTTCCGGGCTGGTGCTGCTCACCTTCATCTCGGTGGCGCTGGTGCTGGATTGGGTGGTTTCTCTGTTTCGCAGAACGCCCTCAGTCAACCAAGGTTGATGCGCCATGAGGCTCCCCATCAGAACCACCATCGTCGTCAATGGCGAGGAATGGGACTTCGAACGCGACATCCACACTGCGGCGCTTATAGACGGCACGGTCATCGTGACGTTCTTCCCGCGCGAGGGATTGCCTTCCATCGTTGCCCTGGACATGGATAGACGAACGCTTTGGCGCGACATCGATCTGCCGCATTTTCCAAGGCAGGAAGACCATCTGACCATGTACAGCATTTCAGGCGAGGAGCCGCTGAGCTTCTACATCTCGGAAGGCTATTTGCTTGAGGTAGAGGCGAAGACCGGGGAGCTGTTGGACATGCGATTCGTCAAATGAGGTCTTGAGTTCATCCCGGCCGAAACGCTACGCGGCGTTCGCGATAGTTCAAGCGCCTCGTCCAACGCGCAGGTGCTTGTTATCCTGCCGGCCTGCCATGGATTGGACTCGCCTTGTCGCCTCGACTTTCACACGCACGGACCCGCCGCGGCCGCATCGCCCGGCTTCGCGTCGCCGTCCCCGAGGATGAAGGCCGCTACTGCCTGCACTGGATCGACGAGACCGCCGCGGTCGAAGATCCACCTCGCCCGTTGTACGGCCGCGTGCAGGTGCGCGGGCAGGACGTGGCCGGAGAACCGGCACGCAGCCTGGCCGCGTTGGAGGCGATGATCGCGCTGGCCGCGCCGGTGACCCTGGGCTTGATCGCGACACGTGACGACGACGACTGGGTTCATTGGGCAGTCGCGGATGGCGGCACTCTGGCCATGATGCCGCCTCAACGTTCGCACTCGATCGATCAAGCCCTGGAGGGTTGCCAGCGCTGGCTGCCGGCGTTCCTCATCGCCTGCGCCGTCGCGGTGGCTTCGCTCTGGCTGATGATCGGAGAGCTCTCTGGGTTCATCGTTTTCTGGATCGTGCTGCTGGTCATCTCGATCGTGGCGACCGTGATGACCGGGACCATGCTGTATGAGCATGTCGCGACATTGCTCGAAAACTACCGCGCCGGCGACGCAATCCTGGCCTCGGAAGCCGGCTTGCGCCGGGCCCGCGCGCAGGCGAGCGAGCGTCCCGCGCCATCGGAGCCTGCATACGAGCCCGACGATCCGGACGAGGACGAGCGCGAAGACATCGACCCGTTCCCGGTTCGCCGTGCGCTGCCCGGCCGCGGTCGCAAACGCGGAGCACGTCGTGGACGCTAAGCCGCTCGAGTTGATGCAATTGCAAGGCGTGCTGGAAGGCCTTGAGGTGATGAAGACCGAAACCAGTGCCGGCCAGCGCCTGGGCTTCAACGCTTACCGCTTCTCGTTCGGCGAACGCAGCATGGTGCTCTACAGCCTGCGCGGCATCGGCAGCACCGCGCCGTTCCTCGCCGCCGGCGACCGCGTCGAGGTGATCGCCCATTGGCACGGAAACATGCCGCGCGAAGAAGGGCTGGTCTATGCGCTGCGCAATCTCGAAGACGGCCGCGTCTACCTCGCCCACGGGATCTTCCGCATCCGGTTTTCCGACCGCGCCATGACCACCTTCACCGCACGCTGGCTGCGGGACATGGTGCAAGTGCTGGGGATGCTGGCGCTGATGACGACGTTGCTGCTCGGTGTCATCAGTCTGTTCGTCGGCGCGGATTGGAGTCCGCTGCTGATCTGCGCGGGCGTTTGTGCAATCGGCATTGCAATGGTCGCGGTGTCGTATGCGATCGGCCGCGCGCTGTGGCGGCTGGGGTGGACTACTCAACGTCAGCGTTTGGCTCAACGCGTGTATGCGGCGTTTGGACTGGGGTCGCCGTTGGCTTCGCGCTTGCCGGCGCGGGTTTACGAGGTTTGAGGTCGCTTTCTGTATGCACGTTGGCCTAGCATTGATGGACCACAGAGAAGAAGATCTTGCGCTGGCTTGAATGACCGAGCCGTCGATCACTGAAAAAAAGGCCCCGTTATCGGGACCCTTTTTTGCTACATAATATGGAGGCGAATTACTTTTCTTTAGTGTATGAGCCAATTCCGGGCTCGAAAGCCACCGCTACTGCCCTGTCTGTTCCTCTGGTTATGTTTAGAGTCAATTCTGCCGGGCAGCCTTTCTTTTTCGTAGTGTAAAAATTTGCGCTGACCTGGTCCATGGAATGCACCGTGAGTGAAGACAAGTCAGATTGAGGTGATTTATTGAGGCACGCTCTCAGTCCATCTACTTTACCTGGATGTGCCCGTGGATCAGAAGAAGTAATCCCCTCCCGAACTAATTCAGCAATCTCTGAAAGCGATGCGGATGGGGCATTGCTGGAAACGGGGGAAAAATCTTCCGGCTTCAATTTCGCACATGAATGAAGCGCCAGCCTGTCTTGTTCATTTCTATCGACAACCTTTGGAACGCCATTTTCGACCTTAACTCCCAAAATTGTCTCATGCGTAGTGCACGCAATCGCGGCAATGTGCTCTGGGGGCGAGTAAAAGAAAAGGAAGAAGTCCACCTCGTCATCGCGTTGCGGGCTGAGTTCCGTGCGCCAAATTGACGTCACTCCTTCGGCGTTGCCAATCTCTTTGATCTGGATGGGGGTGAGCGTGGGTGCCGCCGCGCAAACTATAGGCGCGCCGGTGAGAGCTAAAAGAACGAGCGTAAAGCCTCTCATGATCATTTCCTATATCCGTTGGCGAGATTGAAAAGGTCTCTAGGCTGAACTCTTGGGCTTGCATCGTACGACATGATGCTACCAGTCCCATTGGGAGCATGATCAAGTCCGAGACTGTGGCCGTATTCATGACCCATCACACCTTCAGCTTTCCACGTATTGTAAGGGGAGACTAAAATTTTATTCGAGTTGATCGTGGCGGTAGCGACTACCTCACCTTTACATAGCTTCTCATTCCTTCGCTCCCAATCCCTATTGCCATAACGGAGTATGCGCCAGTCGCCCTCACTGGATACGGGAGTCAAAGTGAGTTCAGATCGATAATTCTTACCTTCATAGTTGCCTGTGGCGCCACTCCAGTAGCGATTCACGTCTGCCGCGGCATCTGATGCGCCTACACCAGATACTGTGAGGTCTCCGCGAATCACGGTGACGCCGTTTTCGTCGACGACTGATATTTTGCTTTGCCATGCATCATTTGCATGAACCATCGTCCACTTGTCATGGGCTGGTGCTTCAGGGCTTCCACTACATTTTGCGCATATGATGCCGCTGGCCAACCCATACATGTCTGAAAGATCGCCAGGACGGCCATATGAGTACAAATAAGTACTTGCACCGCCCCCGAGCCCTATTGGATCGCTTTGGATATAGCGGCCTGTGGTTGGATCGTAATCGCGGAAATAATTGTAGTTAAGGCCCGTGCTGGGGTCATAGCGCTGCCCAGGGAACCGCAGGTTGAAAACGAACGCGGTGCCATCAAGGTCGGGGTCTTGATTCGGCGGGCTGTTGCCGAACACCTCACTCTTGGCATCCCACGTCCAGATTGCAACGTTCCGCACAGGGTCGATAACAGAACGCGGCGTGCCCAGATGATCGGGCTGCACATACTTCAGTGATGCGGTCGCGCCCGCCCCGACCAACAGTCCCACCGGCGCATCGCCCATCCAGGCAGCCTGTTGAACGGCCGTGCCATTGCTGTCGTAATCGCCGACCCAATGCCCGGCTTCGTCGTAAAGCGTATAAATCGTGACTGATCCAGTATCACCGGTAATTGCGGCGACCCGCTCGCCCTTGGCGTTGTAGCGGTAGCCCATCTTCACCACGCCGCCCTGCTTAACCTGCTTCATCCGGTCGTTGGCGTTGTAGACGAACTCCTTGGCGGTGCCGCCGATGCTGATGGTATTGCCGACCGCGTCGTAGCCACGGTTGACCGCGCCGACACCGCTCAGGCGATGGCTGGTGGTCGGATAGTTATAGGTATCGGTGACCCCGCCATGCAGCAAGCTGGTGCGGTTGCCGGTGGCGTCGTAGTCGTAGGTCTCCAGCGGAGTGCCGGTCGAGCCGTCGCGGGTGATCTTCAAGCGGCCGACCGTGTCGTAGTCGTACTTAGCTTGGGACGAGCTTTGCAGGCCGTCTTTCAGCTCGCTCAGTTCGCCGACGGTGTTGTAGCCGTAACCAAGTGACAGGCCGCCGCTGGCGGGGTCGAAAACCGTCTTCGGGCGATAGTCGAGGTCGTAGCTTCGGCTGAGCGCGCGGCCGTTGCCGTAAGTCCAGCCGGTCACCGGGCCAAACGGTTCATACGCAGCGTTGTTCAACAGTATGGTACGCGCTTGCCCTGGCGGTTTAACGCCGATTTCCTTGATCCGTAACTGGCCGTCGCGTAGGTAATCGACCACGGTTCCGTCGGGATAGGTCATCGTCCTCAGGTAGCCTGTGACACCGTACGCATATCGCAGCAAGAAGCTTTTGCCTGCCACGATCTGCACTTTGCGTACGATCTGTCCGAAGCGGTCGTAGCAGTATTTCAGCTCGGTACCGTCAGCGCGCATGGCAGTCACACGGCCCACAGCAAAGTTTTCTCCGGCGACACACTGGGTATTGACGATGTCGTAGTCGTACTCGACATCAGCCGGACCGGTGGCGGTGTAAAAGATCGCCTTTGGACGATTCAAGGCGTCATAGACATAGCGATGCGCAACGGTGTCATTGGCGTCCTTCTTAGTCGCAAGCAGGCCACCCGCGTTATAGGTGTAGTCGGTGACGCCAGTATCCGGGCTGGTCAACGTCGTCTGATCGCCGAAGCCGTTGTAGGTGTATATGGTGTCAAGGCCTTTAGGGTCCTTCACCTTGATCACTTGGTCGAAGGCGTTGTACTCCAGGGTTGTCTGGGCCTTCAGTCCATCCACATCCTGCACCACAGTACTCAGGCGATTGAGCGGGTCGTATGTCTGGTCGTTCTTACGTAGCAACGCGTCCGTTGTCCGATCCGGATTGCCATTCTTATCGTACCGGTAGCCGGTAGGGTTCTGGGACGCGTCCTTGAGCGTTTCCAGTTGCCCAAGGATATTGAACACACGCGATAGGGTCTGCTTCAACGTGCCGCTCGAAGTCTTTGTGTCCTCTTGCTTACGGTTGCCTGCTAGGTCCAAGGTGTACTGGATGTAGCTACCGGCGTTGTCCGTGATGCGTGTAAGGCGCTGGGCGGCGTCATAGGTATAGCTTGTTACCACGTTACCCGGCAGAGTGACCTTCTTTACCACGCCGTTCGGCCAGTGTTCGATGCGAGTGACGCGATCATCGGTTTCTACGGCATTGTCGGCGCCGCGGACTTTGGTCGCGGTCAACCAGCCACGAGCGTTGTGCTCGTAGTCGGTGACCACCCCATTGGAATCGATGATGGACAGCGCACGACCTTGTGGATCGTAGCCAAGGACTTCGGTGGCGCGGCCGAGCGCATCGATGGTCTTGCGCAGGTCACCCTTGCGGTAGGTACACAGCGCAGGCTGGGTGGCGCAGGTGCTGTCGTCGCTGCCGTAGTACTCGAAGCGGACCACATCGCTGACGTCGCTGCGCGGGCCGTCGATCGACTTGGGCAGACCCAGGATCGGGCAGGGGCTGTTGCTGGCAGCGACGTCGGCGGCTTCGCAATAGGCGAAGGTCGTGGTTCGGACTTCGTTAGTGGTCGTATCGCGTACGGCGACGGAGGCCGGTTGCAGACGGGCATTGCGAACGATGCGGGTCTCACGATTGGCGATCGCCGAGAAGATCGCGCGGTTGCTGGCGATGTCGCTACGCTGAAGCGTCACGCGCTGTTGCGCGGTGCCGAGGGCCTGTGTGGCGGTCACGGTGCGCGCGAGCGCTCCGGTTACCGGATCGTTCGCTTCGGCGTAGGCATAGGTGGTCTTGACGTTCTTTCGGTCGGTGTCGCTTGCAGGACGGCCTCGGAAGTCACTGCCTTCGCTGTTGTAGGTGCGTCCAGCCGTCCCGCGATCATCGATCACGTCGCCCACCCGGCGCGGCAATGCGCCTGCCCGGTCGGTCAGCCCATAGGTCGTCTTGTGACCAAGCGCGTCGGTCACCACCGTGCCGCCCAGCGGTAGGTAACTTAGGGTGACGCCGTCTTTGCCGCCTTCGTGCTGGCTGGAGATCACCCGGCCCTTGGCGTCGTAGCCGAAGGTGCTGTAGCGGATCTGTCCCTCAATCGTCACGCCGGTCAGATGGCGCGGGAAGCGGGTGTCCTCATAATGGTATTTGCGGTATGCGCCACCGGGAAACGTAGCCGTCTCGACTTGGCGTCCCGCAGTGTAGGTATAGCTAGCTAACGTAGATCCTTCGGAGGTAACCGAAGTGATCAGAGCATCGCCGGAGCTGTCGGCGTAGTGCCACTGCAACGAGCGACCGGTTGAGTGAGTGACCTTATCTAGACGGCCGTAAGCGTCGTAGCTGTAAGCAAGTGCGGTCCCATCCTCGGCGCGCTGCTCAATTAAACGGCCCTTGCCGTCGAATGTCAGCACCTCGTCTTCGCGGTACAACACCCACTGCGCACCCGAGGGCTCCACCCGGTCGCCACTGTCGTCGGCAGCAAAGTAGGCGTTTCCAACCTTCTTGAAGCGCGTCTGATAACCGGCGCCGCCACTCAGACCGAGCGTATTCGGCGAGATACTCAAACGAACGTCTAACGAATGAGTCCAGCCCGTACCAAACCCGCCAGAAAATGCTCCAATGCTGGAGTGGTAGCTACGCACCAGCGCGATCCAACCTAGATCGAAATCGGTCTGATGCTCGATCTTCTCGCCGGTTTTAACGTTACAGGGATTGCCGACCTCGTCGCATTTCTCGATTATTTGGTTCGTAGTGACCGTCGCGACGATTTGATCGTTAGCGCAGGCTTGGTGCTGTATGTTCCAAGATGTGAATGGCTTGGGGCATTGAAAGTAGCGATAACGATTTAACGGGAGAACATGCTGGCTCACAACGCACGGGTGTTCTGGTGTATTGAGCCCGTCCAGAACCTGAAGGGTGTACTGCCGGGTCTCTATTTGGTCGGGGGCCGTTGGATCGGCAGGAACCCAGGGCGTCGCAGAAATGATCTTTGAGGATGGCGGGCATTGGTCATATAGCCTAGTGTCGGCATATTTGATGATCGCCGCTTCCGCTAGTGCTTGGGTGGTGAGAAAGCTCCCGCCTCCCATGTAATCCATGTAACTCCAATCCGGGTCCAATGGCCTCTGCAACCCCATCCAATAGGTGATGTTGGTTTTCCCGTCGTCGGTGACGACCGGTGCGCCCTTCACGGTGTCGACGTAGGGAAAAGGATTTGGCAACCCAGGAGGCAGGTCACTGGGCGGGGGGAGGGCCTTGATCGCCTCAGCTGCTTCGGCCTGCGTGTTATAGGTAGTGGCTTGGCCGGCTGGTACGGTGATTTGCCAACTGATCTGTGTCTCCTGCGCGCCGACGTTGGCGGCACCAAGAAGTAGACCCAGATAGGCGAAATGTCGAAGCCAGCCGGGCAGTCGGCTGCGATGAGACCAATCAGGTCTAGGCGTCATGCAACGAATCCTTGTGAACATGTTTAATTCCCTGAGTCGGAAAGGGGGAGTTTTCCGCAATACTCAACGCACACGGTGAGGCGCCCGGGGCAGAAGCGCGCCAGGCATCGGTGAACGACAAACAGAAAAAGCGATCGCCGGGATCGCTGAAGAAAAGTCGCGGGCTTCAGGCGCGTTCCCGCATTGCGAGAACGGCAGTACAACCGTCGTCGGCAAATCCATTTGCACGTGCTCCATGTCGGCTCGACCATTGTGATGGCCTGGGGTCGCTCCTGATGCGACACCTCCGGCTTAGCGACCGCCGGGTTTTCGCCGCGAGTATCGCATCGCGGCGCTTCGCGTCAATGCGAATAATTCGAGGATGTGATCAAAGCCAGCTTGTGACAGGCAGCAAAGATGCCTTGGTTCAGGCGGCACGTGCGCGCACCCGATATCGAAGGCATCCAAGCGTTCGGCTAAGTCGCCGGAACCTCGTTGGACGCATCGACAATCGCTGCAACGGCGTAACCATTGCGCGTAATCGCCTCCACCGTCTGCGCTACTGTCAGCCAGTTCTCGACCCGCACGATCTGCGCGTCGTGCTCGGCGTCTCGCTCGAAATTGATCCGGCTGCCAAGATCGGCACGAAGCACCGCTTCGGTGATCCGGCGCCGGGCCTCCGCGTCCATCGCACCCTGCAGTCGCAGCCTCATGGCACGGCCGCCCGCTTGAACGCGGCCACGTCCGCGGCTTCGGTAACGTCCGCTTCGCGCCACCACGGCGTCGTCGCCTGCGGGGAATGCAGATCGACGCGTTCGCCCATGCGCGGCGTCGTCAGGGCGACGCTGCGCTCGGTCGCGAGGGCGGAGACGCGTTCGAACGGTTCGGTCCACGGATGCATCGCCAGGTCGAAGGTGCCGTTGTGGATCGGCAGCAGCCAGCGGCCGCGAAGATCGATGTGCGCCTGCACGGTCTGCTCCGGCTGCATGTGGACGTGCGGCCAGTTCGCGTCATAGGCGCCGGTCTCCAGCATCGTCACATCGAACGGCCCGAAGCGGCGACCGATTTCCGCGAAGCCGTCGAAGTAGCCGGTGTCGCCACTGAAGAACAGTCGCAGCGACGGGCCGGTTTGCGGTTCATCGATGATGGTCCACGACGCCCACAGCGTCTTGTCGCTGTCGAACAGGCCGCGGCCGGAAAAGTGCTGCGCCGGCGTCGCGACGAAGCGCACGCCGTCGATGGTGGCGCCTTCCCACCAATCGAACTGCCGCACCTTTTCCGCATCGACGCCCCAGGCAATCAGCCGGTCGCCCACGCCCAGCGGGGTGAGAAACACCTCGGCCGTCTTCGCCAGCTGCAGCACGGTGTCGTAGTCGAGATGATCGAAGTGGTCGTGCGACAGGATCACGCCGCGCAACGGCGGCAGGTCGGCCAGCGCGATCGGCGGCGCGTGGAAACGCTTGGGCCCGATCCACTGCACCGGCGAGGCGCGTTCGGCGAACACCGGGTCGGTGATCCACCAGCCGCCGCGCAGTTTGATCAGCATCGTCGAGTGTCCCAGCCGGAACAGACTGTGGTCCGGCGCCTGCGCCAGCTGCTCCGGGGTGAGCGCCAGCACCGGCGGCGCGGCGGCCGGGACGGTGTCGGCCGGCTTGTTCCACAGCGCGTCGCCGATGATCCGCAGCATCTTCAACAACCCGGTGGCCGGGCGCGGGTTCGGGTTGCGGAAGCGTCCGTCCGTGAACTGCGGCGAGGCGGCGTACCCGGCGACGGGCAGGTTGGTCTTGGCGGCGGAAAGCGGGCAGGCAGTCACGATCAGGGCTCCGGTTAGCAGGCTGATTCGGCGCAGGCGGGAGGCTCGAGGCATGGGCCGATCAGGCTGTCTGAATAGTTACACTGCCCAGTGTAGTGTACTTTTTGAAAAAGTAAACCCATCGGTGTAACCTGTCGCCCATGACCGCTCCCGCCCCCCGCCTGACCGACCGCAAGCGCGCCGCCATCCTCGAGGCGGCGGTGACCGAGTTTCGCCAGGCCGGCTACGACGCCACCAGCATGGACCGCGTCGCGGCCAGCGCCGGCGTCTCCAAGCGCACCGTCTACAACCACTTCCCGAGCAAGGACGCGTTGTTCGCGCAAATCCTCCAGCAGTTGCTGGAGCGCGCCGTGGCATCGCCGGAGTTGGCCTACCGGCCGGACCGGCCGCTGCGGCCGCAACTGCTCGAACTGGTGCAGCAAAAGCTGCAGTTGCTGCACGACGAAGATTTCATCGAACTGGTGCGCGTGGCCATCGCCGCGATCATCCCTTCGCCCGAACGCGCGCAGGAAATGTTCGCGCGCATGGGCGACAAGGAAGAAGGCTTGACGGTGTGGATCCGCGCGGCGGCGGCGGATGGCCGCTTGAAGACGGAAGACCCGCGTTTCGCCTCGATGCTGCTGCAGGGCATGATCAAGGGCTTCGCGTTCTGGCCGCAGATCACGATGGGCCAACCGGTGTTGACGCCGGCCCAGCGCGATCAGGTGGCGAACACGGCCACCGATATGTTTCTGGCGCACTTCGCGGCTCAGTAAGCGCGGCGAGTGGCGATGATGCGGCGTTCGCTTGCGCCGCCTCGCAGGGCTGTCCACAAAGCGACGGCTTGAGTGAACTCAGCAAAGCGGCTCATCAACACCGCCGTTGATGGAAGTCTTCGTAACCTTGTCGGCCAATTCAACCGACGCCCAATACTCTCGGTAGCAAGCCGCCAGCGCTCCGCCGTCGTTGCTCATGAGCGACATCGCGCACCGCGCATGCGGCCGATTTCGCGCCGCGATAGTGCGCGATCATGCATCCTGCCTTGACCGAGTGCTCAGAAAAAAACCGTCGCAACAAGACTGTTTATCGCCAATCCATGCGCCCACAATCCGCCGTCCCATCAGCGGAGACGGACCATGAATCACTGGATATTCCTGGCTATTGCAATTATCGGAGAAGTCGTAGCAACGTCCGCGCTCAAGGCGAGCGACGGCTTCACCAAACTGGTTCCATCGATCGTGGTGGCCGCGGGGTACATGACCGCCTTCTACTTCCTGTCGATGGCGCTGCGGTCGATTCCAGTGGGTGTCGCCTATGCAATCTGGGCCGGTCTCGGGGTGGTGCTTGTCACTGTGTTTTCCTGGGTCTACTACGGGCAAAAGCTCGACGCTGCAGCCGCGGCGGGGATGGCGTTGATCGTGGCCGGAGTCGTTGTCATGAACCTGTTTTCGAAGACCGTTTCGCATTGATGCGCTCGGCCGATCGAATAAGAGGGAAGCATGATGATGATCGCCGTTGCCGCAGCCATTCGCTGCACCGTAGCCGGTGGCCGAAATAATCTTCAGACCGACCGAACAGAAATGGGGCCGGCGAACGATCCGGGCATGGTGACAACCCGGACAATTGCGCCGACCCCAGCAGCCTGTGTTTCAACAACGGCCACGGTTTCCGTATCGCGATGCTCGCCCGCCACGTGCGCAGGTGGTTCGGTTCCGGACTGCGTGAATCCGGCGACTACCTAGCCACGCATCGCCGACACTGGATCAGTAATCCCAGATGATCGGCACCCAGCGAAACGCGTCGCCGTCGGCCGCCACGCGACCGATCGACGGGAACGGCAGGTGCGCGGCCACCAGCAGGCCGCGGGTCTCCACCAGTTCCTGAAACAGACCGATGCGAACGCGCGCCGATTCCTCGGGGTCGTGCTCGAAGCCGTTGTGCCAGTCGGGATGATCGAATCCGACCGGGAACATGGCGTCGCCGGCGAACATCAGCCGTTCGCCGCCCGACACCAGATCGACCACGCTGTGTCCCGGGGTATGGCCGCCGGTGAGGCGAACGGTCACGCCCGGCGCGACTTCGTGCCGGTCTTGGAAGATCCGCAGATTGTCGCGGTATTCGTTATAGAAACTGGTGGCGGTCGAGCGCAGCACGCCCGGCACCGGCTTGGGCATGACGGTGTGGGAGAAATCCGGCGAGGTCCAGAACTCGACTTCGGCCGCGGCCACGTGGATGCGCACGTCCGGACGCAGGCGCTGCTTCACGCCGTCGGCGAGCAGCCCGCCGACGTGATCCATGTGCATGTGGGTGATCACCACGTCGGTGACGGACTCCAGCGCGATGCCGGCGGCTTCCAGTCGCTGCGGGAACTGTCCGGCGCGCGGAAAGCCGGAGAACTGGCTGCCCAGTCCGGCGTCGATGAGGATGGTCTGCTCGCCGCTGCGCGCGACCATCACGTTCAACGGCCAGTCGAACGCGTCCGGCGGCATGAACATGTGATCCAGCCAGTTCGCAAGATCGGTCGGATCGGCGTTGGTGGCCATCGTAGAGGTCGGCAGCGGCAGCACCCCGTCGCTGACCACCAGCGCATCGATCTCGCCGACGCGCAGCGCGTAACGGGACGGAACCAGTTCGTCCGGCCGCTGGGTGCCGGGGTGCAAGGTGGTATCTACGGAAAACATAGGGAAATCTCCGAAAGGACGACAGGATGTGCCGGGCCAGACCGGCCGCGCAGCCGGCAGCAGTCGCCGTTCGGCACGCAAGGTGCCGGGCAGGGCGCGGTGGAAGGCCGGATGCCATTTATAGGCAGGATGAGTGCGAGGCAGTAGGCCGCGAACGGGCCCACGGTGATGCCCGATACGCACCAAACGCATGAGCGCCGCGGCCCATGTCATCCTTATCGCCATCAGCGTTGCGAATCTTTCGTCGCTTCCAACCGAGAGCATCAGATGTCGACAGTCAACGGTATCGGTACCCGTTTCTTTGGGCGGTCCGAGCCCCGGCGGGATGGTTCCTATCTCGCTACCAAATGGTTCTGCGTGGTGATCCCGCTGATTCCGCTCGGCTCGTTCCGGCTGTGGCCGGAGGGGAGTTCCAGCCACGGATTGGGGATGTACTCGTCGTCCACGTTCCGCATCAAGGCGCAGGGGCTGTACCTGCCGCATGTCGGCAAGATCTACGGCCTGTATCTCGCGTTCTATCTGTTCATGGTGATCGCCGATCGGATAGGCAGCGGCGAATGGCGCTTTGCCTGAGGCATTGAGCGCACTGCCTGCGTTCCGGAGCGCCGGTTGCATCCGCCGAGGCGACGCCGCAGCGGATGCATTCGGCCGGGGCGGACGATTACCCGCAGCTATAGCGATGCAGGCACCGGTCGAGCTGGGCCTTGCAAGTCGTCCCGCCGACCCGCAGACAGCCCGAGTAAGCCTTCCAGCAACCTTCGCAAGGATCGGCGGCGTAGCTGGCCGTGCTGATCAACGCAAAACCGAACACGAACGCGGACATCGCGGCGACGCTGCGTTTGGACAATCGGATCATGGTTCTCTCCTGGTCGATGACGCAGCCGCTTGAGGCTGCCGCTCGCGCGATCACGGGCGGGCCGACGCTAGCGCCGCGTCGCCGCGCCGGCCCGGACGCAAAGCCGGAATCGCGGCAACTCGCAGTTCGGGCACATGCATATGCGCTTTGATGGCCATTGCGCCGCGATGCTGCCGCGCAACACGCTCTTCACGATCCGCTCGCCGCTGCGTAGCTGCACGATTGAGCCGCGACATGCGCGGGTCGCGGGAGAGCGCCCGGAAGCGTTGAACCTGCCGGATGTCCCGATTTACGGCGTCTAATGGCATAGGTCGGATTTATCTGATAAATAAAGCCGCATGCCGAACGACAAGTCCGATCCATTCGATGGTTTACGGCGCGCGCTGCTGCAGTTCGCCGGAGGCCTGGCATTCACGCCGGCGCTGAGCTGGTTGCCCGAGGCGGATGCGAAAGCAACGCCGACGCAGGCCGCGGGCGCGTCCTCGTCCAGCCTTTGGTACGAACGGCCAGCGGAGGAGAGCCAGCTGCTGCTGGACGGCCTGCCGCTAGGCAACGGCCACCTGGGTGCGTTGTTGGGTGGCGACGCCGCGCGGGAGTGTCTGGCGATTACCGACGGCAGTCTGTGGCAGGGCCGGCGCAACGATGAGCCGGACGAACAGGGCCAACTGCCCTACGAGCCTTTCGATGCGAACCGGTTCGGAAGTTTCGCGCTGCTGGCCAAGCTGCGCCTGTCGTTGCCCGAGCATGCCGAACCGGACGACTATCGCCGCGAACTCGACATGCAGCATGGCTGCGCGCAGGTGCGCTACACCAAGGCGGGCACGCGCTATCGCCGCGAAGCCTTCGTCAGCCATCCCGACCGCGTGCTGGTGCTGCGCCTCACAAGCGAGGGCAGCGGCGGTTATCACGGAACCTTGGCGCTGGAAGGCGCGCATGGCGAACGCACGCTCGACGCGAGCTCGCAGCCTGCCGGCATGCGAGCGCTCGCTTTCGAAGGGCGTTTCGAGAACGGGCTGCGCTACGCCGCGCAGGTCGGTGTCGTCGCCGATGGCGGGCGCGTGGTGGCGGACGGCGGCCTGCTGCGCTTCGAAGGATGCCGCGCGCTGACCATAGTCCTCGCCGCGGCGACGAACTACGCGCCTACCGCCACCGACTTCATCGATCGCAAGGTCGAACCAACCGAAGTAGCAGCGAAACGGCTGCAGACCGCCCTGTCCAAGCCCGTGCAAGCCCTGCGCGATGCGCACGTGACCGATCACCGCACCCTGTTCGACTCGATGCAAGTGGACCTGGGCGCATCCACCGCGCAACAGCGCCGTCTGGACACCTGGGCACGGCTGCAGGCCCGATCAGAATCGAAAACGCCCGATCCCGAATTCGAAGCCACCTACCTGCAGTTCGGCCGCTACCTCACCATCGCCGGTTCACGCGACGGCCTGCCCACCAATCTGCAGGGTCTATGGATCACCAGCACCGAGCTGCCCTGGTTCAGCGATTACCACACCGACATCAATGTGCAGATGAACTACTGGCTGCCGGATCGGGCCGGTCTGGGCGGCCAGTGCTTCGAGGCCCTGGCCGATTACTGCGTGCAGCGCCTCGCGCTGTGGACGCAGATCACGCGCGAGCGCTTCAACGATCCGCGCAACCGCTTCCGCAACACCTCAAACAAAGTCGCCGGATGGGCCGTCGCGATCTCGCTCAACGGCTTCGGCGGCAACGGCTGGTGGTGGCATCCGGCCGGCAACGCGTGGCTGTGCCTGAGCTTGTGGGAGCACTGGCAATACACGCTCGACCGGCGCTATCTGGAAAAGATCTTCCCGTTGCTGCAAGGCGCCTGCGAGTTCTGGGAAGCGCGGCTGGTCGAGACCGACGTGCGCGACGCGAACGGCACCACGCGTCGCATGCTGGTGGACGATCACGACTGGTCGCCCGAACACGGCCCGCAGGACGCGCGCGGCATCGCCTATGCTCAGGAACTCGTCTGGGCGCTGTTCGGCCATTACGTCGAAGCCAGCGCAGTGCTTGCGCGCGGCGCGCAGTATGCCGCCACGATCGGCCGGCTGCGCGAGCGGCTGTACCTGCCGCGCGTGCTTGACGACGGCGCGCTTGAAGAATGGATGGGCGCGAACGACCTGGGCGAAGCGCGGCACCGGCATCTGTCGCATCTGATCGGCCTGTTCCCCGGCGACCGCATCCACGACGGCACCGCGGCGCCGGCGCTGGTGGCGGGTGCGCGGCGGGCGCTGGACGTGCGCGGCAACGACAGCTACGGATGGGCCAACGCCTGGCGCGCGCTGTGCCGCGCGCGGCTGCGCGAAGGCGATGCCGCCTACGATCTGCTGATCGCCAACCTCGCGCCGTGGCGGGAGGGATCGAACGCGCTGGCCGGCACTTCGGCGAATCTGTTCGACATCTACGCGCTCGGCGGCAAGGGCATTTTCCAGATCGACGCCAACTTCGGCGCGGCGGCGGCGATGCTCGAGATGCTGCTGTACTCGCGCCCGGGCCGGATCGAACTGCTGCCGGCGCTGCCCCGCGCCTGGCCGCGCGGCAAGGTGACGGGAATCGGCGCGCGCGGTGGTTTCGTGGTCGATCTGGCGTGGCGCGATGGCCGCGTGGAGGAGGTGCGCGTGCGCAGCGTTGGCGGAACCGAGGTCGAAGTCGTGCATGCCGGGCAGGTCGTGCCGCTGCGGTTGGAAGGCGGGCGGTCTGTGCAATTGCGCGCGGATGCTGACGGCCGGTTGAGTCGCTCCTAGCGTTTTCATGCTAACCGTCGCCGAGCGAGCACGATGGCCGCAGAGTCTTGTCGCCTGTCTGTCGCAAGCCATAAGCAGCCGTGAAAACGGAAACAGCAGCTTCATCGTGGCGCGGCAAGTACAGGTGAAGGCAAGGCCGGTTTGCATTGACAGCGGCGTAGCGTCGCGCCCGGATGATCGGCCGGGCGCCGGCGCTCTATATGCCGACGTGTTCCGCCGCGCTCATGGATGCGGCGTCGAAGCGATCAATGCAGCTGTTCCGGCGCCGGAAAATCCGGAAGCGAAAACTCGGGCGGCGAAAGCGTCACGCTGACGGGCAGGCCTTTCGCATCTCCCGTCCGCAGGAAATCATAGAGCGCCGCTTTGACCGCCGGCTGTTCTCGAAGTTGATAGAAAGGGCCGTCGTGTCCGCCCCGATGGACCACGATCGCGTGACCGTTGCGAAAATACGGCAGCAATCCGGTGGTGTTTTCCACCGGCGTGCTCGTGTCCCAATCGCCGTGAACGAACACTACCGGCGTCGGGCTCTCTTCCGGCGTGCGCAGCGCGTCGCCGAGGTCGGGCGTGGGCCACGCCGGCGCGGAGGCGATGTCGATGGCGAAGCGCCAGGTGCCGAGCCAATCGACCGCCGGATCGGTCTGCACGCGATGCCGCCGCGCGTCGCTGATGCCTGAGCTGGTGTCGATCAAGGGCCGTATCAGCGCCATATCGCCGGCCGCGCGCGCCTGGATCGTCTCGCGCGCCCAGGCATCGTAATGGCGGTGGTAAATCGAGAGCAGGAAGGCCGGCCACTCGGCGCCGTCGTTGTCGGTGTGCGAGGTGAGCGCGAGCTGGAAATCCTCCGCGCCCAGCGACACCGTGCGCGGCTCGCCGCCGGCTTCACCGGCGAGCGTGACCCGGATCGGCCCCTTCGCGAATCGCTCATGCACCTCGCGTACCGCCGCCATCAAGCCGCCGGGCGGCAAGTAGGCGGCCAGTCGCCGATCGCGGTCGGCATCGAACGCCAGGCGCTGTATCGCGGCATAGACCTGCGACGGGATGTCGAAGCCGTCGAGCGGTTCTACCGACGAAAGCACCGCGCGTGCCACGATGTCCGGATGCAGGCGGATGATGGCCAGACTCCACTGCGATGCGAAGCTGCCGCCGAACAGCGAGATCTTCTCGTAGCCCAGCGCTTGGCGCAGGTCATCGACGTCGGCGGCCAGCTGAACGATGGTGTATCCGGACAAGTCCTTGTCGCGATGCGTCGCGACGGCGGCCCGCGCCAACGCGATCATCGCCGCCGAGTCGGCTTTCACGGACGAAGGCCGGTCCAATGGCGAAGCCGGCGCCTCGATGCTCAACATATCGCCGCGTATCGAATAACCCCGCTGCTCGACCACGACCAAGTCGCCGACGGCGCCGTACGACGCCCACGATTTCAGCCGGCTTCGCGATGCGGCATCCTCGCCCGTGAAGGCGCCGAGTACGCTCAGGCCGGGACCGCCCGGCAACCAGAACACCGGCGGCGCGCCCGTCGGCTTCGGGGCCTTGATGCGGGCGAAACCCACGCCGATGATCCGGCTGCCGGGGTTTTCGCGGTTCTCGGGAACAAACAGCGTTCCGAGCTGATAACGCAGCTGATGGCCTTCCACCGTCGCCACCGCCTCCGGATCGAGCATGATCTCGCCCGCGCGATGCGGGCCGGCGGCCGCGAACAAGGGCGCGAAGCAGATCAATGCGGTCAGCATGTACGCGCAGGCGCTGGCGGCGAGTCCTCCCGAACGGGTCTGCATGTACGGGTGGCTCGGATCGCGAAGGCGCATCGGTTCTTCCCAATTGAACTTCGACTCGATACCAAGCCCGGCGCTGGATGAGGCGCACGCGCCATTGAGGATCTTGACGAATTTATATTCACATCAAGATACTTGATGATGAAATACTTTAGCGATGACCAGGAAACAAAGTAAACAGGCCGCCCCCGATCTCATCGACCGCCTGGTGGCCGATTGGAAGCGCGAGCGTCCGGACCTGGACGCGTCGGCCATGTCGGTCGTCGGACGCATCCTGCATCTGGGCCGGCTGCTGGAGGACGCCGCCAGCGAAGGCCTGCGCGGCACCGGCATCAACTACACCGACCTGGACGTACTGGCGACCTTGCGCCGCTCCGGCGCGCCGTATCGACTTACGCCGACCGCCTTGCGGAAGTCGGTGTTGCTCACCTCGGGCGCGATGACCGCTTGTTTGAACCGACTGGAACGCGCCGGACTGATTTCGCGCAACGCCGTCGACGAAGACCGCCGCTCGCTCGCCGCCGCGCTGACTGGCAAGGGTTTGAAGCTGACCGACAAGGCGATCGCCTCCCGTTTCGAACAGGCCCGGCAGGTCGTGGAGGTGTTGAGCGCGGGCGAGCGTGCTGAACTGGCGCGCCTGCTGCGTAAGCTGCGGTCGAACTTGCCGAGCTGATAGGCGCGGCAAGCTGATTGAGCGCAGCGCGCGTGCGGAACTTCTGCGCGTTCGGAAAGGCGGCTTCGACAACGCTCCGGAGCTGCCGCTACCCGGCTCAGTCTTCCGAAATGCATCCTTCCGCGAGTTTGACGTACCAGTAGCCGGTATCCGGCTGCTCTTGTTCGACCAGGATCGTCTGCTCCTGAGTAGAACGACCCCAACTCAGATAGCACTTACGGCTGGCGTCGTATGAGGCAGCCTCGTAGGCTTCATTGCGGTCGTGCCCGATACCTTCGCCGATCACCTCGTACCGATGCTGAGCCGCGAAGACGGCGCCGCTGAAGGCGATCGGGGTCAGGAACGCAACAGCGGAAATCCAACGCTTGTTCATGTTCATACGTGCTCCTCTCCAGGTCATGTCCGCACAGTGCCGAACGATAGTGACGCTCGTGTTAAGCCGGTTGCCGATGACGGCCCGTCCGGAGCCGGCTCGCTGCCTGCCGCCTGTCCGCAAGTTGATGGTACTGCGGCGCGCTCGCCGCATCGCCGCGATTACGATGTCGCTCCGGCGCGCGCAATGCGAACGCATGTACAAGATTCGATGCCGGTTAAGGACAATCCGAAGGCCGAAGTCCGCCGAAATAATGCGACGCATCTCGCATATCGGAAGCGATATGACAGCCGCCACTATTGCGACCGGCGCGCGGCATGGGACTACAGCGCAGGTTGCGGCATTGCCGCCACCGCGCTCGGGGAGCGCACTCGACGGTACGCCGGTCCGGCATGGGCGCGGCGAGGGTGAGCGGACCGGCGTGCGCACGAAGTGTCCGCATCCCGCAGGGAGCGGGGCGTCTGTCTCCATCGTCTGTCACCAGCCGGAACCCAAACGTGGCCATCACTCCGCGACATCCGTTCACCCGCACTGTTCTCGAAATGGCGCGTCGCGCCCTGCCGGCGCTGGTCGCCGCCGCCGCCGCCTTCGCCCCGGCCGCGCAAGCGCAGACGCAAGCGCGCTATGCCGCCGAGGGACAGGCGCACACCGGCCAGCTCTGGCCGAGCGCGCCGCCGGCGCAGGTCTGCGGCAATACCGCGCTGCTGGCCGGCCCGGCGACGGCGCCCACCGGCGCGGTGGTGGTTCCGGCCGGCGACAACAGCGGCTTCAACTTCAATCGTCCAGGCGCCACCTTCTGGTTCGAAACCGGCGTGCATACCTTCGGCGACGACCTGTACGGCCAGATCATCGCCCGCGACAATGCCACCTACGTCGGCGCGCCGGGCGCGGTGCTGGACGGCCGCAATCTCAATCTCTACGCCTTTACCGGCAGCGCCCAGCACGTCGCCGTGCGTTATCTCACCATCGTCAACTTCGGCCGCGGCGCGGACAACAACAACGAAGGCGTGGTCAACCACGATGCCGGCGATCATTGGCTGATCGAGTACAACACGATCCAGAACAACGACGGCGCCGGCGTCTTCCTCGGCAGCGACAACGTGGTGCAGTACAACTGCCTCAAGGACAACGGCCAGTACGGCTTCAGCATGTTCAAGCCGCCGGTGGAGGGCGATTCGGCGATCAAGAACATCGTTCTGGACCACAACGAAATCGCCGGCAACAACACCGACGACTGGGAAACGCGGGAGCCTGGCTGCGGCTGCACCGGCGGCGGCAAGTTCTGGGACGTGCGCGGCGCGCGCGTGACCAACAACTGGGTCCACGACAACAAGAGCGTGGGCCTGTGGGCCGATACCAACAACATGGACTTCCTGTTCGAAGGCAACTACATCGCCGACAATCAAGACGAAGGCATCTGGTACGAAATCAGCTACAACGCCACCATCCGCGGCAACACCTTCCTGCGCAACGCCTGGCGCAAGGGCGCGAGCAACGGCGGCTCGCCGGCGCCGGCGGTCTATCTGTCCGAATCCGGCGGCGACGATCGCTTGCCCAGCGCGGTCTCCGGCGCGGCATTGATCCGCATCAACGACAACTACTTCGAAGACAATTTCTCCGGGGTGTCGATCTATGAGAACGCCAACCGCTTCTGCAACTCCAACGGCAACACCAGCAAGAGCTATTGCACGCCCTTCGTCAGCCCGAACCAGATCCAGGGGCCGTACGACTACGAATACACCCATCCGATCAGCGCCACTCACCCGTGCTACACCCAGGTCGGCCAGGAACCATTCTTCACCGATTGCCGTTGGCACTCGCGCAACATCGAAGTCAGCTCCAACGAGTTCTACTTCAATCCGGCCGTGGTGCCGTGCGGAACTTCGGGATACTGCGGCGCGCAAGCCTTGATCGCCACCGGCGCCGACAATCTGTCGTGGTCGCCGTACACGGTCGGCGGCGTCCAGGACCAGGTGATGTTCGGCGCCAACAACCGCTTCGCCAACAATCACTACTACGGCCCGTGGAAGTTCGCCACGCGCTGGGGCGATCGCATCAGTTTTTCCGCCTGGAAGGCCGCGCCGTACAACCAGGACGTAGGCAGCACCACCGATCAGGTGACCAATCCGGAGCCGCCGAATCCGCCCGGCAATGTGATGGATGCCGACACCTCGTTGCTGGAAGCTTCGATCGGCAACTGGAGCGCCTGGTACAACGCCGAGGTCGCCCGCGTCGCCGAGCAGGCGCACGGCGGCGCTTACAGCCTGCGGGTGAATGTCGTCGAATCCAATTGGGGCGTGGAAGTCGCCAACTATCCCGGCTACAGCACCGGCGCCGGCGCCAAGCACTTCAGCGCCTGGATCAAGGCCGGCGTGGGCGCGCCGAGCAACGTGCGCGCGGTGATCGAATGGCGCAACGACGCCGGTTCGATCGTCGGCAGCGACACCGTGGCGCTGACCGTGCCGGCGCAGGCCGAGGGTTGGCAGAAGATCGCATCGACCCTGACCGCACCGGCGACCACCGCCAACGCTCGCATTCTGCTGCTAGGCAGCGGCGCCGGCGGCGCGTCGTTCTATCTCGACGATGTGTTGTTGGAGAATCCGCAGGACTGAGGCGGCGCCTTCGCGGTGTCCCTCCCTCGCTTGAGGGAGGGACCATCGCCAAAGGCCAGCGAAGGCCGACGCGGTCGTGCGACGGCCCGTTGCGGCCGTTCGCAGGCCACGCTCACGCCAAGGCGCTCAGGTCCGGCGGTTGTGCAGCAAGTTGGAGTACCTGGAGATGCTGTCGTCGATCCGGTCTATGGCGAAACCGGCCGATTGGGCTTCCATCGCAGCCGCCGCCGCGGCGACGGCCGCGGCCGCGCCCATGAAGATGTCCGTGGCGAGGATGCCGAGTGCGTCTTCGGCGGCCTGCTCCATGTTTGCGTTGATCAGGTCCTGGGTCGTCTGCTTCGGCGAGATCGCCTTGTCCGCCAAGTTCCCGGTCGTCTGCTTCAGCAAGATCGCTCTGCTCGCCAAAGCGAGCCTGGTGATGCCGTCGAAGTAGATGGCGGCCGAATGCGCGACCAGGCCAGCGGCTTCGGGAGACACTGCAAGCAGGGATTCGAGCGCCTGCAGCGCCGTCTCGGCGGCCTGTTTCGCCTTGGCCTGGGTTTGCGCGTCGGCGAAACCCGCGTGGATCGAAGTGTCGTCCATCGGTAAGCTTCCTTCGTTCGGCTGGAAAAGCGTACGCAATCATCCTCTGCATTCGGCCCTGCACAGCCGCCGTGCGTCGCCGTGCTCGTCGGGCGCGCGGCTGAACGCGATGAGCGTCATGAATTCGCCGAAGACGCCGCCGTCGCGGCTTCCGGGGGCCCGGTGGGGCGCTGCCCTGCGCGGCTGAATCGAACCAGGCGCTTCGGAGAATGTCGGCTGTCGGCGAAACCGAATCGCGAAGCGGGTTCGGCTGGAGCCCGGGCGCGAACTAACGTCGAGCCGCGTCGGCCACGATCGCTGCGACTTCGTCCAGCCACTGCGCCCGCAACTGCGCGCTGCTCCCCGACACCGGGCCGTACATGCGCCGGATTACGCTGTTCACGCCGCATAGCCCGAACACGCAGCGCGCCCAGATCGACTCGAGCGGGTCGCCGAAGGCCGCCGCCTCGCGCTCGGCCGGCGTGTTGGAGGTATTGAACACCAGCGCGTGCCGCGCTTTCAGCAAGCCCACCGGCACGCCCTCATACGACACGCCGGGCGGATAGGCATAGGCCGTATCCAGGCGGAACACCCGATCGATCCAGCCCTTGAGAATCGCCGGCGGCTGGCCCCACCAGTTCGGATGGAAGATCGCGATCAGATCGGCTTGCGCAAGCTGCGCGCAATGCTGTTCGACCAAGGGATCGGTCGAAGCGACATTGCCGCTTTCGCCCGTGGGCTGCACCGGGTTGAAACCCTCGGCGTAGAGGTCGTGGAACGCGACCCGATACCCATGCCCGGTCATTGCGTCCTGCGCGGCCTGCGCCATCGCGTGGCTCAGGCTCGTGGGACTGGGGTTGGCGACGATGATGGATGCGAGCATGAAGACGTGATCTCGAAACAAGCCAATGAACGCAACGGCGACGATGCGGTTCGCCGAACTTCGCCGATGCGGCGAAATCTGCGAATCGGTCGGCGCCGATGCTAGCCGACGCGCGCCTCATTTCCCCATGACGATCATCATCAGTTTGGGTTGTGCCGGTCCGGCGTTGGTGTAACGGTGATCCCCCGCCTGACCATTTCATCAGCGGACATCGGGGCGAGCCGGGACCGTCATCGTGATTGCATCGCCGCGCGCATGCGGCCTGTTTCGCCGCGAGGTAGCATCGGGATCCTCACCGACGCAAGGCGATCAGCAGGCCGACCGGTTCTGTTTATACAAGTCTTCGGCGACGGTAAGCGAAGCCGAAGCCCGGCGATCAGCGCGTGGCTTCAACAATTAGAGCGTGAGGGCATTGCAAGTAGTTGTTCCAAAGGCGGCGGTCTTTGGTGGCCGGATCGTCGCTATCGGCCAATACAGGGGAATGCCATTTTATGCGTCGGAAACCCGCGTCCTGGAAAGCACGTTCGTGCGCCGCGCGCGACCAGTAGAAGGCGTCCAGATCGAGAATGTGATCGCCGAACCATGCGTGCAAATGCACCGGCGCGCCTTCCGAAGGCTCCACGGCCCCGGTCAGTTCCATGCCGTATTCGCGGTACCAATCGGCTTCGCGGGAGAAGTGCGGGTTCAACACCGCCGCGACGAATCGGCCTTCCGGGCCCGACAGCGCGTGATAAGCCGTGCTGCATATGGCGGTCAGCCCATCCTGCGACGATGCGTAGGGCAATACGTACACGGCCGTGACCAGGTCGAACGTCTCGCCCAGGTCGGCGGAAATCGTGGCCGGATCGCGTGTCGCGTCGCGCCGAAGATAGCGAATGCCCATGGGCTCGCGCTGCTCTCTCGCACTCGCGTAGCCGATCATTCCGTCGGATACGTCCAGGCCCATGACCCGGCGCGCGCCTTGCCTGGCGATCGCTCGCGTATACAGGCCGCTGCCGCAGCCCAGGTCCAGGACATTCAGCGCCTTGGTCTCACCCACCACTTTCAGGAAGCTGTACATCTCGATGTGCTTGCGGAACGGCATCTGCTCGATGCTGCTTTCGTAGGCATCGGCCAACGCATCGAACTGGCTGTCGGAGTGGCTCATATCCATGCCTCCATGGATCACCAGGCGACCGGCAAACTCACCGGACGTATGAAGAGGATGTTTCGCTCCCACGGGATGTCATTCGGCGGCAGGGCCAGAATCAATCCCGGGAATCGCGCGAACAGCAATCGGTAAGCGCTCTCGAGGAACACGCGGACCAGCGATGCGCCGAGGCAGAAATGGGGTCCGGAGCCGAACGTCGCGGTTCCGTCTGTCGGGCGATGAATGTTGAACTTCGCCGGATGTTGATAAAGCTTCGGGTCCCACGGCACGCCGAGCATCGTGGCGCATACCGCCTCGCCGCGGCGAATCAGGCCGCTGGCGATCTCGACGTCGTCCATCGCCACCCGAGGCAGGCCGAGCACGCCGTTGTGGTGATAGCGCAGGACTTCTTCGACCGCCTTGGGCCATAAGCCGGGGTCGTCGATGCATTGCTGCAACTGCTGCCGATTGACCAGAAGCGTGAGCAATCCGGTGGACAACGGCGGAATCAAGGGTTCCGAACCGGTCACGAACAAATAGCAGACCGTTCCGAGCAGTTCATCGCCGGTAATCCGTTTCTCGCGCTCGGCCTGGATGAGCGCGCCGATGGGATCGTCGTGCGGTGGCTGCTGTCGGCGCAGCTGGATGATCTTCCGTGCGAAGTCGATCACCGCCCCGGTCGCGCTGCGGACTTCTTCCGCGCTGGCCTCGTAGTTCGTCTGGGTATGGAAGTACTCCAAATACCTGGCGCGAAACTCGACGGGAACATGAAGGATTTCACAGTTGCTCAGCAATGGAAGCAGGTTCGAGTAAACCCGCATCAGATCCACGGGATTGGCGCCCTGCGCCATCGCATCGAGCAGTGCATGGGCGTGATTCTCGATCAAGGGCTTGTAGCGCTCCGCGCCGGAGCGCGTGTAGAAGCGCCCGATGACCTGCCGGACCCGGGTGTGGTCGGGAGGGTCCAGATTGAAGATCCCGCCCGGAACGGAGGTGAAGTCTTCGCCGACGAAACGCGGCGCGCCCGAGTAGGTCAGATCACGCGAAAAGCGCTTGTCGCTCAAGATCAAGGCGATATCTTCCTTGCGCGTCACCATCCAGGCAGGTGTCCCGCTGGGCAGTCTGATGGGGCACAGCGGCCGGTGCTTTCTCGCCCACGCGATGGTCTGCGGCGGCGTTCCGAGCGGGCCGATCGCGAAGGGGTAGTCGATCAGATCCGTTTGTTGAAACAGCGGTAGCGTCATGGCGGCGGCCGTCACGGCAACGAGGGGAAGGAGACGAAGCCTTGGCCGCGGCCGCGCGCCAACGCATCAGGACGCGAAATCAAGGTCTCGATGAGCTGCACCGGGCGCGGATAAGCGAACACCGAACTGGCCACGCCGTAGATGGAAGGGCTGTCGATGAAGAACGGCAGCTCGGCCAACGCGTAGCGCACCGCGTGGTCGGGCGAGCCTGGCTCAGGTGTCGCGCCGCCGCTGTTCGCTACTGCGGTTCTTGCCGCCTGCTGGCAGGCCTGCCGCAACCATGGCTCATCGTCGTAATGTTTTTCGACGCGCTGGCGCAGGCACAGGTAGGAGTTGCGCTCGGTTAACCGAGTCCAGGTGTGCACCCGTTGATCGGCATCGGCGATGCCGCGTTCGCGCAGGCATCGGATACTCGTATTGCGCAAGCCGTACAGCGACTTTCGCAATCTGCGCGAAGCATCCACCGGGGTCATTCCGGCCGCGACCAAGGTGTAGATGGCCTCGTAACCCGGCAGCAACACGTTCACGGAGCGGAAGTTGTCGATGCCCCAGAACACCAGGCGCCGAACCGCGTTCGGCGTGAAGTAGCCATTGAAGGGGCTCAAGCCGATGACGACATGCTCGCCTCTTCCGACTATTTCGGCGCAGCTGTCGGTATAGGGCAGCGGCGAACACGCGCCATCGAGCACAGGCGGCAACGTCCGCTCGCGGATTGACTCATCGCTGCGCATCGGCGGTAGGCCCATGGATCCCCGGTTTCGCGCGCCGTCTGACACCGGGCCGTATTGCTGCCCGATGCGCCGGACCTTTGTGCGCGCACCGTACTCTCGCTAATAGTGCTCTACCGTGATCTTTCTCATGTAAGCGGCGTGAGCGTTCGTGATCGACGGAAGGAAAAGGTTATCGATTCCAGAACGCGGATCATCGACACCAGTCGTCGCGGAAAATTACGAGATTCGCCATGAAACGCGGCGCCCGCGAATGCGGCTCTGCTGCGCGATCGGACAGCCAAAAATTCACGATGCGCGGCGACCGCTTATTGAATTCTGCTGCTCGTGCGTACATCTGCTGCGGCCGCCCGCAGCGACAACAAATGCGAAAAACCGCCGCGCACATGAGTGCGCGGCGGCGTGCGTATCGGCGGATTACTTCTTCGCCGGCGCCGAGGTCGGCGCGGGTCGCGGCGAGGACGTCGGCGCCGTCGTGGTGCCGGACTTGCTGCTGCTGCCGCTGACGGTGGAGGTGTTCATTTGCGCGTAATCCGGGATGCAGAACGGAGGTCCGGTGAACGGAGGTCCGCATACCTTGGAAGGCTGCTGCTGCTCACGGGCGAGAGAGGGTGTGCTGAACGCGAATGTCGCGATCAGGACGGTGGCTAGTCCAACGATGAAACGCATGTCGACTCCTTGCTGACGGGAAGGTGCGGGGGGTATTCCGAGCCGTGGCGCTCCCCGACGTGCGCCCGCTCGCTGCGCGGCGTCGGTGCGATCCCGGGCCGCGGCAGTTCCTGGTCGATAATGAGTTCGCAATGCGACGGCGGAACCCGTCATCGCCGTCGCGATGCCGCGCGCGCGTTGCGGCCGCGTTCATTTGCCGGTGCCCGGCGACGGCGAGGCCGCGCCGCCGGCGTAAGTCGCGCGTTGCAAGTCCTGGCGCAGCCGCGAGGCTTCGGCCAGCGCCGGCGCGCGCGCGTGCAGTTCGCGCTGCAACGGCGCGATGGCCCGGTCCAGCAATTCGCGCGCGTGGGCCGGATCGTTCCGGTCCAGCGCGATCCGCGCGGCGGCGAGTTCGACCATCGCGATCGGCGGCGTGCCGGCGAGGTAATGGCGATGCGCGAGTTCCAGCGCCTCGCCGATGTGCTGCGCGGCCGCGCCCGCGTCGCCGCGCGCGGCCGCGGCCTGGGCCTGCAGCGTGCGCAGGGCGATGACCGATTTCGGATCGAGGTCGCGGTACTGCGTCACCGGCTCGGCGTCCTTCAGCGCGGCGGCGGCTTCGTCGAAACGCCGCGCCTGCATCAGGCCCTGCGCCTGGCGCAGGCGGACGAAGGCCGGGCCGACGAACACGTCGCCCTTGTCGGCGCGCGAAATTTCCAGAGCGCGGGCGAAATCTTCGTCGGCCTGAGCGTAGCGGCCGGCGGCGCTGAGCGACAGGCCGCGGGTGTAGTGGGCCTTGATCCGCCATTCCGCGTAGGCCGAGGTGGCCGGCATCCGCGCCAGGGCCGCGCTGGTCAAGGCCATGGCGTGGTCGTGATCGGCGAGGTTGGCGTAGGCCATCGCCATGCGCACGTCGTCGCGGGCGAGGACGGCGTCGTCCAGCTTCAGCGCGCGGGCGATGGCTTGCGAACGCTGGTAGTGGTCGATCGCCGCGCGCGAACGGCCGGTGTCGTCCAGCATCAGCGCCATGTACAGCTCCATGTCGGCGGTCAGGCGGCTGTTCTCGCCGTAGACGCGATGGGCCAGACGCAGCGCCTGCCCGGCGTTGGCCAGCGCTTCGGGATAGCGGTGCTGCGAGTAGCGCACCATCATCGCGATGCGGCGCAACTGGTACGCCGGCAGGCCGTCGCGCTGGGGCCGTCCGCGGTCGATGGCTTCGGCCACGCTCAGATGGCGGGCGGCCGCGTCGATGTTGTTCTGGTAATACAGACTGCGCGCCAGCCCCAGTTCGATTTCCACGCGCAGGGCCGGGTCGTCGCGGCCGGAGGCGTTCAACTGCGCCAGCGCGCGCTGTTGATAGCGCTCGGCGGCGGCGAAGTCGGCGGCGTGCAGCACCGCGGTGGCGTAATCGCTGTACAGGCGCGCCAGCGGCAGGCCGGCTTGCCCTTGCCGCAACTCGATGGCGCGCGCGAGCGCGGCGCGCGCCTGGGCGACGCGTTCGAGCTGCAACAGCAGCAGGCCGCGCACGTGCCAGGCGCGCGCGCGCAGTTCCGGGTCCGGGCGCGGGGTTTGCGCGAACAGGGCGACGGCCGCGTCGATCGCGGCCAGCCCCGGCTGCGGGTCGTTGATGTCGGCGTACACCTCGGCGATGGTCAGCCAGGCCACCATGCGCGCGCGCGGGTCCTGGCTGCGGTCTTCGCGCAGACGTTCGGCGGCCTTGGCGAGCAAGGTGGCGATGGCGATGGGCTGGCCGCGCACGGCCTCGGGCGAGGTTTCCGCCAGCACCGAGGCGAGAAAGTCGCGCGAGGCCTTGGCGTTGGCCGCTTCGCTCGCGGCGACTCGCTCGGCGGCCAGCGCGCGCTGGCGTTCGGCGTTGAGTTGCCACACCGACAGGCTGCCGGCGGCCACCAGCAACACGCTGGCCGCGATGGCGACGCGGTTGCGGCGGATGAACTTGTCGGCCCGGTACCAGATCCGGTCCGGCGCGGCGGAAATCGGCCGGCCCTGCAGATAGCGCGAAACATCGTCCATCAGCGTCGCGACGATGCGGTAGCGCTGTTCGGGATCGGCGGCGGTGGCCTTGCGCACGATGCGGTCGAGATCGCCGCGCAACAACTGGCGCAGCGCCGGATCGCAGGCGATGGCGCTGGGCGCGGGCACCGTGTCGGCGCCGCGGCACAAGGTCGACAGCCGTTGTCCGGTGAGCAGGTCGAACAACAGCGCGCCCAGGCTGAACACGTCGGTGGCGGTGGTTTCGGCTTGCCCGCGGTATTGCTCCGGCGCGCTGTAGCCGGGGGTGAAGGCGCGGGTCGGCGGGTGCGCGGGATTCTCGCCTTCTTCCAGCAGCGCGCCGACGCCGAAGTCCAGCAGCACCGGCGAGCCGTCGGCGCGCACGACCACGTTGGACGGCTTGATGTCGCGATGCAGGACCAGGCGCTGGTGCGCGTGCTGCACGGCGTCGCACAGGCTCAGGTACAGGCGCAGCCGCTGCTGCAGCGACGGCTTGGCCGCGGCCAGATACTCCGGAAGCGGCTGGCTTTCCACATAGTCCATTACCAGGTAGGGCTGGCCTTCCTCGCTCTCGCCGCCGTCGATGTGGCGGGCGATGTTGGGATGGTTCAGTCCGGCCAGCATGGCGCGCTCGCGGTCCATGCGGCGCTTGCTGGTCGCCGAGGCGACGCCGTGCAGCAGCTTCACCGCTACCTGCTGCACGCGCCCGGCGACATCGCGCTCGGCCAGGAACACCGTGCCCATTCCGCCGCTGCCCAGCTCGCGCAGCAGCCGGTACGGGCCGACGGTGCGCAGCGGCAGATCGCGCGCGACCTGGGTCAGGCGTTCGGCTACCGGGCCCTGGCCGTCGTCCTGATCGCAGGCCAGCAAGCGCTCGACCGCGGCGATCAGATCGCTATCGCTTTCGCGCTCGCGCAGGAACCGCGCGCGTTCGGCTGCGGGCCGTTCCAGCGCCTGGTGGAACAGTCCTTCGACCCGGCTGAACTGCGCCGGGGTCATGAGAGATGTTCGCGCAGCCAGGCTTTGGCGAAGCGCAGATCGCGCTCCACCGTGGTCAGCGAAACGCCGAGGACTTCCGCGGTCTCTTGCTGGTTCAGCCCGACCAGGAAGGTGAGTTCGACGATCCGGCATTTGCGCGGGTCTTGCTGATCGAGCGCGCGCAGGGCGTCTTCGACGTCCAGCCAGCGGTCGCCGGCGGCCGATATGTGTTCGGAACCCGACAGGGTGATGTCCACCGCGCCGTTGCCGCGCTTGTCGGCTTGCTGGCGGCGGATGGTGTCCACCAGCACGTAGCGGATCGCGGTGGCGGCGATGCTGAAGAAATGTTGGCGGTTCTGCGCGTCCAGGCTGCCGCCGCCGAGCAGGCGCAGCATGGCCTCGTTGACCAGTTCGGTGGGGTCCAGCACCGGCACGCTCAGGCGCGACAGCCGGCCGGCGGCGATATTGCGCAGTTGCTGGTACACCAGATTCAACAACGCATCCGGAGCCGCGTTATCGCCCGCGCGCCAGGCGGCGAGCAAACGCGTCACATCTCCCGTGTCCTGGGTATAGGGCGACTCCATGATGTCCTTAGGGGGAGAGAAATTCCGAAATCGCAGAATACAACGCGCTATCGATGCCGACCAGTTGGCGAATCTCCGACATTTATCGGAAAAAAAGGTGTCTTCGTTCGCGTTTTGAAAGTGCGCTCGTTCATGCGATTCAGCTCGAACGCGCGAATGCGCCGAATGCTTGGCCCATTAGTCATGCCCGCACTCCTCGCGCACCGCCACCACGGCGCCGACTGGCGCGAACCGCCCGCGAACGATAGCGACGACGGCATGACGGGTTTCGTCCCCGTACTGCGAACTGTCAGTAAACCCCACGGCGAAACCAGCGCGTGGCCCCGGCTGCGCGTTCCTTCGGCTCCTCGCCGCGGGCGCCGCCGCCGTTTCGCACGCTCTTCGCCGGACAGGTCTAATGCACGCGTTTCAGGACGAACTCGCCGTGGTCTTCCCCGGGCAAGGGGCGCAACGCAAGGGCATGGGCCGCGAATTGTTCGCCCGTCATCCGCGGGCCTTGCGCGACGCCGATGAGGTGTTGGGGTATTCGCTGGCCGAGGCGATCGACAGCGACCGGCTCGACCGCACCCAGTACACCCAGCCGGCGCTGTACGTGGTCAATGCGCTGGCTTATCGCGAATGGACGCAGGCGCACGGCCGCGCGCCTGCCTTCGCCGCCGGCCACAGCCTGGGCGAGTACAACGCGCTGCACGCCGCCGGCGCCTTCGATTTCCAGACCGGGTTGCGCCTGGTGGCCGAGCGCGGCCGGCTGATGGCCGCCGCCAGCGGCGGACGCATGGCCGCGGTGATCGGCTGGAGCGAGCAGCGGCTGCGCGAAACGCTGGCCGACATCGGCGCCGGCGAGATCGACATCGCCAACTACAACGCGCCGGAACAGCAAGTGATCGCCGGCGCCGCCGAGGTATTGCCGCGGGTGTCGGCACAGCTGAGCGAGCGCGGCGCGCGCGTGGTCGAGCTGCGAGTGAGCGGCGCCTTCCATTCGCGCCACATGCGCGAGGCGGCGGCGCAGTACGCGCGTTCGTTGGCGACGGCGGCGTTCGCGCCGCTGGCGTTTCCGGTGGTGTCCAACGTCGAGGCGCGGCCCTACGCGCGCGGACGCGAAGCCGAATTGCTGGGCGCGCAGATCACCGCATCGGTGCGCTGGACCGATTCGGTCGCCTATCTGCTCGACGCCGGAGTGGAGCGTTTCGAAGAGTTGGGGCCCACGCCGACGCTGACCCGTCTGATCGAACAAGTTCGCGCGGCGCGGCCGGTGTCGCAGGTGAGTAAGGAAGCACGCCTGGACACCGCCGCGTCGCGTTTCTATACCGCGCCGCCCGCGCCGGAGCCGGTATCGGCTCCGGTCGCGGCGACGATCCAGGCACCGTCGCCGACATCGACGGCCGCATCCGGTCCGCACGATCTGGGCAGCGAGGTCTTCCGCCGCCGTTACGGACTGCGCTACGCCTACGTCGCCGGAGCGATGTACAAGGGCATCGCCTCCAGCCAGGTGGTGATCCGCATGGCCAAGGCCGGCATGCTGGGCTTTCTCGGCACCGGCGGCCTGACCACCGCGCGGCTGGATGAGGAACTCAGCGCGATCCGCACGGCGCTGCAGCCCGGCGAAGCCTGGGGCGCCAACTTGCTGGCCAGCGTCGAACGCCCGCAGGTCGAAGAGGACACCGTCGATCTGTTCCTGCGCCACGGCGTGCGCATCGTCGAGGCGGCGGCCTACACCCAGGTGACGCGCGCGCTGGCGCGCTACCGCATCGGCGGCCTGCGCGTGCGCGCCGACGGCGGCATCGATTTCGAACGCCGGGTGATCGCCAAGGTTTCCCGGCCCGAGGTGGCGCGCGCGTTCCTGTCGCCGCCGTCGCCGGAGCTGATCGCCGACTTGCTGCGCACCGGCGCGATCAGCGCCGAGCAGGCGCAGGCCGCGGCGCGCGTGCCGATGGCCGACGAGCTATGCGTCGAAGCCGATTCCGGCGGCCACACCGACGGCGGCGTCGCCGCGGTGTTGCTGCCGCGCATGCTGCGTTTGCGCGACGAATACGCCGCGCGCTTCGGCTATGCCCAGCCCATCGGCGTCGGCGCCGCCGGCGGCATCGGCACGCCGGAGGCCGCGGCGTCGGCGTTCGTGCTGGGCGCGGACTTCGTCGTCACCGGCTCGATCAACCAGTGCACGGTGGAAGCGGGCACCAGCGAAGCGGTCAAGGACTTGCTGGCGACCCTGGATGTGCAGGACGTGACCTACGCGCCGGCCGGCGACATGTTCGAACTGGGCGCGCGGGTGCAGGTGGTGCGCAAGGGCACGCTGTTCCCGGCGCGGGCGAACCGGTTGTACGGGCTGTACCAGCACCACGATTCGCTGGAGGCCTTGCCGCCGGCGGTGCGGCGGCAGATCGAGGAAAAATATTTCGGCCGCGGCTTCGACGCGGTGTGGGACGAGACGCGCCGTCACTACGAGCACGCCGACCCGGCCGTGCTGGCGCTGGCCGAGACCTCGCCGAAGAAGCGCATGGCCTTGGTGTTCCGCTGGTATTTCGTCCACAGCAACCGCCTGGCGATGGCCGGCGATCCGCAGCGGCGCAGCGATTATCAGATCCACTGCGGCCCGGCGCTGGGCGCGTTCAACACCTGGGTGGCGGGCACCGAACTGGCCGATTGGCGGCATCGCCACGTCGATCAGATCGCGTTGCGCTTGCTGGGCGACACGGCCCGCTTTCTGGACGGCTGGCTGGCGCGTCCGGCCGCGCCGCAGGCGCTGCACTGAGCGCCGCCGGCCGCATGCGCCCGTCCGAGCCCACCGCCATCATCGGCATCGCCTGCCGGTTTCCGGGCGCGCGCGATCCGGCGCAGTTCTGGGCCAATCTGATCGGCGGCGTCGATTCGGTCGTCGAAGTGCCGGACGAGCGTTGGCCGCAGACGCACTATCGCCCCGAGTACGGCGCCGCCGGGGCCACGCGCAGCCGCTGGTGCGGTGTGATCGATGACGTCGACCGCTTCGACGCGCGTTTCTTCCAGATCTCCGCACGCGAAGCGCGCAGCATGGACCCGCAGCAACGCCTGTTGCTGGAGGAAAGCTGGCATTGCCTGGAAGATGCGGCGATCGCGCCGCAGCGCCTGCGCGAAGCGCGCACCGGCGTGTTCGTCGGGGTGATGGCCGGCGACTACCAGCAACGCCTGATCCAGGCCGATATCGAGCCCGATGCGTTCTCGGCGCTGGGCAACTACGAGTGCATCCTCGCCAACCGTCTGAGCCACTGCCTGGGCCTGTCCGGGCCGAGCCTGTCGGTCAACGCCGCCTGTGCCTCGTCGCTGGTGGCCTTGCATCTGGCGCGGCGCGCGCTGGCGGCGGGCGATTGCGACTACGCCCTGGTCGGCGCGGCCAATCTCAACCTGCATCCGTGGAAATACCGTTCGTTTTCGCAAGCCGGCATGCTCAGCCCGCGCGGGCGCTGCCGCACCTTCGATGCCGGCGCCGACGGCTACGTGCCCGGCGACGGCATCGGCGCGGTGTTGCTGACCGGGTTGGATCGCGCGCGCGCCGGCCATCACCGCATCCATGCGGTGGTGCGCGGCTCGGCGACCAATCACGTCGGCGGCGGGCGCTCGATCACCGCGCCGAGCGTGGTTTCGCAGCGCCGCCTGATCGAGGCGGCGGCGGCCGATGGCGGCGTGGATCTGACCGGCGTGCAGTACGTCGAAGCGCACGGCACCGGCACCTCGTTGGGCGATCCGATCGAAGTCGCAGCGTTGGAGCAGGCGTTCGCGGCGGCGGGGGCGGCCGCGAACGCCGGCCGCCATGGCACGATCGCGCCGACGCTGCATGTCGAACAACCCAATCCCTTGCTGGAACTGGAAGCCTCGCGCTTTCGTCTGGCGCGCGCGGCGATGCCCTGGCCGCGACCGCCGGGCGAACCGCGCCGCGCCGGGCTGAGCTCGTTCGGGTTCGGCGGCACCAATGCGCATCTAGTGATCGAAGAGGCGCCGGTGATCGACCGGCCGGCCGCACCCGACGGCGCGCCCGAACTGTTCTGCCTGTCCGGTCATTCGTCCGAAGCCTTGGCGCGGCAGGCCGATGTGTGGCGTCAGTGGCTGCAATCGCCGGCCGCGGATGCGGCGGAACTGCGCGATCTGTGCGGCGTCGCCGCGCAGCGGCCGGGATTGACGCACCGCCTCGCGGTGGTGGCGCACAGTCGCGTCGAATTGGCCGCGGCCTTGGCGCGCGCGCCGGAAGCTACTGCAGAAGCGGCTGCGTCGCCGTGGCGGCTGTGCTTCGCCGGCGCGGACACGAGCTGGGCGCTGGCCGCGTATCGGCGTTTGTCCGCGCTGGGCTTCGCGCCGGACCTGATCGGTTTCCACGGCGGCGGCTGGCGCGCGGCATTGGACGCGGCGGGGGTGCTCGACATCGATGCGGATACGACGGCGCCGTTGCGGCGTCCGCGCATCGCCGTGCTCGATCCGGTCGGCGGCGGCCTGTTGCGGCCGTGGCGCGCGCGCGCGAACTACTTGATGGCGCTGCGCGAGGCCGGCACGGCGGGCGGGCGCGCGTTCGCTTCGGCGATGCAGGCGCGCGGGCAAGCGCTGTGGCAGCGTCAGCCGACATTCTCCAAATACCTGCGCGAGTGGGAGACGCCGCTGCGTGAGGCCGGGATCGCGCTGGAGGCGATATTCGCCGCCGATCCGCCGCCGGTCGCGGTGCTGGCGCTGACGGTGGCCCTGCGCGAGGTGGACGAACGCTGGGCGCTGGGCCGCGCGCCGCGTCTGGATGCCGATTACGACGAACTGGTCGACCTGATCGTCGATGGCGCGCTGGAGCGCAGCGACGCGGTCGCGCTGTTGACCGCACCGGCGCTGGATGCGGGCGAACGCTTCGAACACGGGCTGGCGCGCATCGATGCGCGCCGCGACTACCGCGCGCTGCGCGCCTGCAACGCCGCGCTGGACGAGGTGGGCGATCCGCAGTCGTGGCTGGCCCGGCTCGAAGCCGCGCCGCCGGTGCGGTGTCCCGAGACCTATCGCACGGTGTACCTCGGCGGCGACGGTTCGCCGGCCGAGCCGGGCATCGTCTTGAACACGGGCGACGAACGCGCATGGCGCAGTTTCGTCGGCGAACTGTGGCGCGCCGGTGCGCCGGTGGAGCCGGCCGGGTTGTACCCGCCGGGCAGTTTCGTTCCGACCGACGCGCCGACGTATCGGTTCGCCGGCGCGAAGGCCTGGGTCGCCACGCCGGCTTCCGCGGCTGATAACGCCGAGTTGCCACACGCTTCCGAAAACGACGCGCCAGTGCGAACGGACGAAGCCGCCGCCGTCACGGCCGCGCCATGGACACTGCTGGAAACGATGCGCGAACACCGCATCGACGGCCGCCCGCTGTTGCCCGGCGCCTGCCTGATCGAATCAGCATGGACGGCGATGGACGAAGACCTCGGCGCGGTGGTGTTGCTGCGCCCGGTCGGCCTGGACGACGAACACGGCCCGGCGCCGGCATTGGCGGTCGAACGCGACGGCGAACGCGTGCGCGTCCTGCACGCCGCGGCGGCGGCCCTGCGCGCGAGCGGATGCGGCCGCAGCGAGGCGCCCGCGCCGATCGACTGGATCGGCGCGCCGCTGGCGGCGCATGCGGACGAAGCGGTTTACGCCGAATTCGGCGCGCGTGGCTACGGCTACGGTGCGCGCCTGCGCACGCTCGGCGCCAGCCGCCGCGGCGCGGCCGGCGTCGAGTTCGCGCTGACCGCGAACGCGCGCGGATCGCTGGCCGGCCTGATCGAGGCCGGCTTCCAGGCATTGCTCGCGGCCGCCTGGGGCCGCGCGGAACAGGGGGACCCGGTGCCAGGGACGGCGCTGTTGGTCCCCTTCGCGATCGAGCACTTGCGCCGCGAACCCGATGCGCTGCAGGCGGCCGACCGGGTCGCGGTGGCGTTCGACACGCTCATCGTCGGCCGTTGGGGCGTGCGCGGCCGCGCCTGCGTGTGCGACGCGCGCGGGCGGGTGCTGCTGGCGCTGGACGGCGTGGATTTGCGGCCGTGGTCCGCGCCGCGCGCGCGGCCGGCCGACGCGGCGATAGCAAACACAACAACAAACGCGGCAGCGGATGCAGCGGCGGACGCAGCGGCTACGGTTGCGCAAGCAGACCCGGGCTTGCTGCATTGCCCGGTCTGGTATCCGGCGCCGCTGCCGGAAGCGCCGGACGATATCGCCGCCGATAGCATGGATAAGGCCTCGCTGTGGATCGTCGCCGCCGCCGGCGCCGCGGCCGACGCATTGGCCGCCATCGCTCCGGCCGCGCGCCGCGTTGATCCGAGCGCATGGCGCAGCGTCCACGATGCCGAGCGCGATCTGGCCGGCGCGCTCTGGCCGCACCGCGTGGTGGCCTTGTTCGGCTTCGCCGGCGATGCCTGCGCACCGGAAACCGCGGTGCTGCATCTGTGCCGCGCGTTGGCGCGGCGCCGGCCGGTGCCGGCGTTGGAACTGACGATCGCGACCTTCGCGGCGCAATCGGTCGAGCCCGGCGAAACGCCCGGCGTGCCGGCGCTCGCCGCCGCAATCGGCGTGGCGAAATCGGCGGCGCGCGAAATCGAAGGATTGCAGTTGCGGGCGGTGGATCTACCGGCAGCGCCGTCGCCGGCGCAGTGGCGCGCCTTGCTGCGGGAACGCGGCCCGGCGCCGCTGCACGAATTGGCCTATCGCGGCGCGCAACGCCACACGCGCGCGCTGGCGCCGTTGCCGCCGCCCACCGGCGCGCCGCCGTTGCGCGAGGGCGGTACTTACGTCGTGATCGGCGGTCTGGGCGGCCTGGGCCGGGCGCTGGCGCGGTGGCTGGCGCGGCGCTACCACGCCCGCATCGCCCTGATCGGACGGCGCGCAGCGGACGCCGACAGCGCCGCGCTCACGGCCGAACTGACCTTGCTGGGCGGCCAGGCCGAATACCTGAGCGCCGACGTGTGCGATCGCGATGCGCTCGCCGGCGCGTTGGCCCGCGCCCGCGCGCGCTTCGGCGCGCTGCACGGCGCGCTGCACTCGGCGGTGGCGATGGCCGACCGTTCGATCCGCCATCTCGACAGCGGCCATTTCGAACACGTCTACGCGGCCAAGGCCGAAGGCTCGCGGCTGCTCGCCGAGCTGACCGCCGGCGATGGCCTGGACGTGCTGGCCCTGTTCTCTTCGGTGCTCACCCTGCAAGGCAATGCGGGGCAGGCCAACTATGTCGCCGCCTGCGCCTACCAGGACGCGTTGGCCGAACGCCTGCACAGCGAAGGCCGGCGCGCGCTGAGCATCGGCTGGGGCTATTGGGGCGAAGTCGGCGCCGTCGCCGATCCGCATCACGCGCAGTTGCTGAGCGAACAAGGCATTCCGCCGATCCGGATCGCCGAGGCCGAAGCCGGCTTCGCCGCCGCGCTGGCCAGTGGGCGGCCGCGCGTGGTCGTGGCGCGTTTGAGCGAAACGCGTCGGGCGTCGATGGCGTGGAACGCGCCGGCCGATGAGGACGCGGGCGAGGGCGATGCGGCCGCGTTCGTCGCGCTGGCAGCCTGCGTGCGCCGCGATGCAGATCACCGTCGGCTGTTGTGCGACGCCATCGACGATGCGCTGCGCGCGCGGCCGGATCGCAGCGTGCGCGTGCTCGAACTCGGCGCCGGCCATGGCGAAGGCGTCGAACGCGCGCTGCCGGCGCTGGACGCCGCCGGCCCGCGCGTGGAGTACGTCTGCGCCGACGCATCGCCCGAGCGCGTCGCGTTCCTCGCCAACCGTTTCGCCGACCGCCCGTATCTGCGCAGCGTCGTGCTCGATCCGGATGCGATCCCCGCCGCGCGCGGCGACGGCTTCGATCTGGTTGTGATCGACGTCGTGCGCCATGACCGCGCCGACGCGCAGCGCCTGCTAGCGGCCGCCGCCTGGCTTGCCGACGACGGCGAACTGCTGCTGGCCGAGCGCGCCGACGCGGCACGCGATGAGCCGGCATGGCTGGCCGCCGCCGGTCTGGCGCCGCTGCCCGAGCGCGCCGTGTCCGACCACGGCGCGATACGCCTGCATCGCCTGCGCCGTTCACCGGCGCCTTCTTCCCCCTCTTCCAAGACCGCCCCGATCATGACCGCCGACCGTTTGCGCAGCCTGCTCACTCAGATCACCGCCGCCGTGCTGGAGGTCGAGGCGCGCGAACTCGATCCGGCCGACAACTTCACCGATCTGGGCGTGGACTCGGTCCTGGGCGTGGAACTGGTGGCCAAACTCAACGCCGCTCTGGGCACGCGCCTGGAGCCGACCGTGGTCTACGACTACCCCACGATCCAGGCGCTGGCCGAGTCGCTGTGCCGCGATGCGGCGGTGGTGGCGCGGGTCGTGCCGCAGGAAGCGCCGGCGGCGATTGCCGTGCCGATATCGCCAGTCGCATCGCAGCAACCCAGCGCGCCGTCGCCGCCGATATCGCCGCCGCCGCAGATCGCACCTACGTCAACTAACGCGCATCCGCACGCGCACACCGCACCGACGACCGGCGACATCGCAGTGATCGGCATGGCCGGACGCTTCCCCGGCGCGCGCACGCCCGACGCGTTCTGGGCCAACCTCGCCGCCGGCGTGGATTCGATCACCGAAGTGCCGCGCGAGCGATGGGACCTGGACGCGGTGTTCGACGCCGATCCACGCCGCCCCAACACCACCTACTGCCGTTACGGCGGTTTCCTGGACGGCGTCGATCGCTTCGACGCGAGCTTCTTCCGCATCGCCCCGCGCGAAGCCGAACGCATGGACCCGCAACAGCGCCTGCTGCTGGAAGAAAGCTGGCGCGCGCTGGAAGACGGCGGCTACGCCGGAGTGCGCCGCGAGGGCGCGCGCCTGGGCGTGTTCGTCGGCGCGCGCGCCGGCGACTACCTGCTGGAACTCTATCGCCGCGGCTGCGATATCGACGCGGCCAGCTTCACCGGCACCGACGTTGCGATGCTGGCCGGCCGCGTGGCCTATCAGCTCGACGCCACCGGCCCGGCGCTAAGTGTGGACACGGCCTGCTCGGCCTCGTTGGTGGCGATCCATCAAGCCTGCCAGCACCTGCGCAGCGGCGAGGCGGATCTGGCCTTGGCCGGCGGCGTATTCGTGATGAGCGGGCCGCAGTTCCACGTCATGGCGAGCAAGGCCGGCATGCTGGCGCCGGGCGGACGCTGCCGCGCGTTCGACGATGGCGCGGAAGGTTTCGTTCCCGGCGAAGGCGCGGGCATGGTGCTGCTCAAACCGCTGGCGGCGGCGCTGGCCGATGGCGACCACGTCTACGGCGTGATCAAGGCCAGCGGCGTCAATCAGGACGGCCGCACCAACGGAATCACCGCGCCCAGCGCCCGCTCGCAGACGCGGTTGATCGGCGAAGTGCAGCGTCGCGGCGGCATCGAGCCGCGCAGCATTTCCTATGTCGAAGCCCACGGCACCGGCACGCGCCTGGGCGATCCGATCGAGGTCGAAGGCCTGTGCGCGGCGTTCGAGGCCGACGGCGCCTTGCCGCCGGCGAGCTGCGCGCTGGGCTCGGTCAAGACCAACATCGGCCACGCCGCCACCGCTGCCGGCGTGGCCAGCCTGATCAAGGTGCTGCTGGCGATGCGCGCGCGGCAGCTGCCGCCGTCGCTGCATTTCCAGCGCGAGAACACTCACATCGGTTTCGCCCGCACGCCGTTCCGGGTGGTTACTCAATTGGAGCCGTGGCCGCAGGATCGCGGGCCGCGCCGCGCGGCGATCAGTTCGTTCGGTTTCAGCGGCACCAACGCCCATGCGGTGATCGAACAGGCGCCGGACGCGCCGGCGCGCGCGCCGCGCCGGGAAGCGGCATTGTTCCTGCTGTCGGGCGCGACCGCTGATGCGCTGGCGCGCCGGGTCGCCGATTTGCGCGCATGGCTGCGCGGCGACGGCGCATCGGCGCAGGCCCCGGCCGATGTCGCCTACAGCCTGGCCGTGCGTCAGCACGAGCGGGTGCGCGCCGCGTTCGTGGCCGCCGATCTGGCCGAACTGGCGCAGCGTCTGGACGCCTGGTCGGCGCCGTCCGCTGCCGCCCGCGCACCCGCGCGCGAGAGCGGCGCGCTGCTGCGCCTGTTCGTCGATCGCCTGATCGCCGAAGTGCCGACGGCGCACGACGACGGCGAACGCCGCGCGCGCCTGGACGCGATCGGCGAAGCCTTTCTCGACGGTCTGGCGATCGACGGCCGCCGGCTGCATGCGGGCGGCGATGCGCGGATCGTGCCGCTGCCGACCTATCCCTTCGAAGCGGACCGGCATTGGCCGGACGCGGAAGCGGCGACGGCGGTGCATCCGCTGCTCGCGACCACGCATTCGCGCGCCGCGGGAACGACGCGGATGCTGGCGCGCAAATGGATCGCCGCGCCGGCATCGCGCGCCGCCGCCGTCGCGGCGCGCGGACTGGTGGTGTTGACCGGGCCGCGCGACAGCGACGCCACGCGATTGTTGTGCGAGCGCCTGGGCGCGGTGCGGCGCGTGCCGGCGCCGGCCACGGCCGCGGACGGCCGCGCGCTGGCCGAGACCTTGCTGACCGATGAGTCGTTCGACGGCTTGATCGACCTCAGCGACCTGGGCGGCGGCGCGCCGGCCCTGGCCCGCATCGCGCTGCTGCAACGGCTGGCCGAGGCCGGCCGCCAGCGCGCGATGAGCGTGCTGCACGCCAGCGACCGGCAAGTGGCGATCGGCCGCGCCGGCGCGTTCGACGGCGAGGCCGCACTGATCGCGGCGCTGGTCGCGCGCCTGCACGCCGAGCACCGCGCACTGCGCGCGCGCAGCGTCGATCTGGATTCGCACGAAACCGCGGCGGATCTGGCGCAAGCCTTGCTGGACGAACTGGCCGATCTGCGCGCCGGCGGCGAATCGGGGCAGATCGTGTTGCGCGCCGGCGCCCGCTACCGCGCGGCGCTGGAAACGGTGGCGATGCCGGCGGCCGGCGCGCTGCCGGTAGTGGCCGACGGCGTCTATGTCGTCAGCGGCGGCGTGCGCGGCCTGGGTCTGGAAGCGGCGCGCGCGCTGGTCGCGCGCGGCGCCCGCCGGCTGGTCCTGCTGGGTCGCCGGCCGCTGCCGTCGCAGTCGCAGTGGCCGGCGCTGTTGGCCGATCCGGCGACGCCGCAAGCGTTGCGCGAGCGCATCGCGCCGTTGCAGGCGCTGGCCGAAGCGGGCGTGGCGCTGGAAGTGCACGCGGCCGCATTGGACGACCGCGACGCGCTGGCGCCGGTGCTGGAGCGCGTGCGCCGCGACTGGGGCCCGATCCGCGGTTACGTGCATTGCGCCGGCGCGGTAGACCTGCGCCAGCCGGTGTTCGCGAACAAGACCGCCGAGTCGATCCAGGACGTGATCGCGCCCAAGTTGGCCGGATTGGCGTTGGCCGACGAATTGTTGAACCGCGATCGCCTGGACTTCGTCGTGGCGTTCTCTTCGGTGTCGGGCCTGGTGCCGCGCCTGGCCGCCGGCCTGCTGGATTACGCCGCGGCCAACGCCGCGCTGGCGACCTGGGCCGAGCAACGCCGCGCCGCCGGACAGCCGTGCTGGGCGCTGGCCTGGGGCAACTGGACCGGCACCGGCATGGGCCCGGCCACCGGCCGCGTTTACGACGGCTTGGGCCTGGCCACTCACGACGTGGCCACCGGCCTGGATTTGCTCGACCGCGCGCTCGGCGTCGCGGCCGGCGCGGTATTGCCGCTGGCGGTCACGCCGGACGCGTTCGACGTGCAGGCATTGATGGAATGGGAGGCCGCGCCGCACACGGTTATGGCGGCAGTGTCGCCGCGGGAGCCGGCGCAGGAGCCGGCTCCTGCGGCCGCGCGCTCGGGCGATCCGGCGGCGTTGCACGCGCGGACGGTCGCGACGTTGCGGCCGTTGCTCGCGCGCGCTCTGAAGCTGCCCGAGGCGCGGATCGACGCCGACGCGCAGTTCCGCGATCTGGGCATCGACTCGATCCTGGTGGTCGAGTTCAACGTCGGCCTGGAACGGTGGCTGGGCACGGCGCTGGACCCCTCGCTCGCGCTCGATCATTCCTCGCTTGACGCGTTGGCGCAGGCCTTGCTGCGCACGCGCCGCGACGCGGTGCTGGCCGCGCTGGAGGCAACGGCGCCGGTTGCGGACGCGCCGGCCGCGAGCGTTGCCGACGCCGTCGTCGCTGCACCCATCGAATCACCGCACCGCACCGAGCACGTGTCCGCACCGGCGCTCCCCGCTGGCGCCGACGCGCCGCCCTACGCACCCATCGCCGTGATCGGCATGGCCGGCCGCCTGCCGGGCGCGCCGGACCTGGACGCGTACTGGCGCCTGCTGCGCGAAGGCCGCGAAGGCACGCGTGAAATCCCGGCCTCGCGCTGGTCGATCGAACGCCACTACGCGGCGACGGAAACCGCCGGCAAGTCGATCAGCAAGCGCGGCGGTTTCATCGACGACATCGAAGACTTCGATCCGGACTATTTCGACATTCCCGCCAGCGATGCGGCCGAAGTCGATCCGCTGATCCGTCAATGCCTGGAAGTCGGCGCCGCGTGTTTCCACCACGCCGGCTACGCGCGCGAGGAACTGGCCGGCCGCGCGATCGGCGTGTTCGTCGGCGCGCGCACCAGCCAGTACGCCGAGCGTCTGGTCGCGCCGGGCCGGCGCGCCCTGCTCGGCGTCGGGCAGAACTTCATCGCCGCGCATCTGTCGCATTTCTACGATCTGCGCGGGCCGTCGATGGTGATCGACAGCGCCTGTTCGTCGTCGCTGTCGGCCCTGCATCAGGCCATCGCCAGCCTGCACTCGGGCGAGTGCGAACTGGCCATGGCCGGCGGCGTGGAAATCCTGCTCGACGAAGTCGTGTACCAGCGCCTGTCCGAGGCGCGGGTGCTGTCGCCGCAGGGGCGTTGCGCGGTGTTCGACGAAGCCGCCAACGGCTTCGTGCCGGGCGAGGGCGCCGGCGCGGTGTTGCTCAAGCCGCTGCAGCGCGCGCTGGCCGACGGCGATCATATCTACGCCGTCATCGAAGCCACCGCGCTCAACAACGACGGCCGCACCATGGGCGTGACCACGCCCAATCCGGCCGCGCAGCAGCGTGTGGTGCGCGAGGCGCTGCGGCGCGCCGGACTGGACGCGCGCTCGATCGGTTATGTCGAAGCGCACGGCACCGGCACCGCCTTGGGCGATCCGGTGGAACTGCGCGCGCTGACCGAACTGTTCGCCGCCGACGGCGCGGCGCCGGGCCAGTGCCCGGTCGGCAGCGTGAAAAGCAATCTGGGTCATCTGCTCAGCGCGGCCGGCATCGCCAGCCTGCTCAAGGTGGTGCTGGCGCTGGGCCGGCGCGAACTGCCGCCGACGCTGCATTGCGAACGGCCCAACCCGCGCTTCGACTTCGCCGCTTCGCCGTTCCGGCTCTGTCTGCGCACCGAAGCGTGGACCGGACCGCTGCGCGCGGGCATTAGTTCGTTCGGCTTCGGCGGCACCAACGCCCACGCCATCCTTGCCGCGGCGCCGCCGCATTCGCCGCAGCGGCAGCCGTTGCCGCCGCCGGTATTCCAGCGGCGCCGGTTCTGGCTGGAGCGCGCGCCGGCGATCGCGGCGCACGCGACGACCGCGCCGACGTCCGTACCGGCCGCACCGCTCGCCGCGCCTGTGCCGATGCGCGCGGCCGCGCGGCCGCTGGGCGGCATCTCGTTCGAGCCCGACGCCGCGCGCATCGCCTAGGCGGCGCGGCGTCCGTTTCCTTCCGTCCCACCCCAATCGCCGCCCGAGCGCGGCCCCCGCCAGCAGGAGAGAGAGCACCGTGTCCGCCATCGATATCCGCGAGCCCGAAGCACAGAGCGTTGAGGTCAACATCCTCAGCGAAGCGTTCCATCGCAATCCGTATCCCTATCTCGCCCAGATGCGCGAGAACGAGCCGGTCTATTGGAGCCAGGAGACCCGCCACTGGGTGCTCACCCGCTACGACGACGTCAAGGTTGGCCTGCGCGATCCCAGCCAGTTCTCCAGCCAGAGCAGCGAAACCTTCGTGGTGCGCCCGGACTTCCGCGAGCACCTGGAACCGCTGGTGCGCATGTTCTCGATGTGGGCGGTGATGAAGGACGACCCCGAGCACAAGCGCCTGCGCGGCCTGATCAACCGCGCCTTCCATCCCGACAGCCTCGGCGATATCCACGCTCGCGCCTACGAGACCGCGAACTGGCTGATCGACCGGGTCTACGACCAGGGCGAGATGGATTTCATGAACGACTACGCCTTCGCGCTGCCGGCGATCATCTTCGCGGAGATCCTCGGCATGGACCGCAAGGACTTGCCCAACTTCAAGGCGCTGGGCGCGCAGATCGCGCACGCCGCCGGTCGCTCGGACAGCCTGGAAGTGATGTTGGCCGGGCAGCAGGCGATGCAGATGCTCGCCGCCTACCTGGAAGAGGTGATCAAGGACCGCAGCGCCAACCCGCGCGATGATTTCGTGTCGTACATGGTCAAGGAGTGGCGCGAAGGCGGCAAGCTCAGCCTGGAGGAAGTGGTCGCGCAGATGGTGCTGTTGCTGGCTGGCGGCCACACCACCACGCAGAACGTGATCGGCGCCGGCCTGCTGCAGTTGTTCAAGCAGCCCGACCAGTTGGAACTGCTGAAGACGCGGCCGGAAATCATGAAGCCGGCGATCGAGGAGATCGTGCGCTTCACCTCGCCCGCGCAATGCCCCACGCGCATCGCCGCGCACGACATCGAGTTGCGCGGCCGCCTGATCCGCAAGGGCGACGGCGTGATGCCGTTCGTGGCCGCGGCCAATCGCGATCCGGAAGTGTTCGCCAATCCGGACAAGCTGGACCTAACCCGCGAGCACAACCCGCACCTGGGCTTCGGCGGCGGCATCCACACCTGCCCGGGCGCGTTCCTGGCGCGTGCGGAAATCCCCGTGGCCTATCGCGTGCTGTTGCAGCGCATCCCTGATATCCGCCGCAAGAGCCAGGAAGAGGACTGGAACATGAACCTCAGCTTCCGCGGCCTGCAGACCTTCCCGGTCTGCTGGGGCTGAGCCGCCGTTCCGACCAGTAACCAGGGAGCTGTAATGAATCGTTTTCGCTGTCATGTCGATGTGGGTTACGAAGATCTGATCCCGCGCGACCACCGGGTGCACGCCGTGCGGGTGGTGCCGGGGGTGACGTTCTTCGATCTGGTGCTGCGCGCCCTGCAGGCGCGCGGAATCGACGTGTGGCGCCTGGAACTGGCCGACGTGCTGTTCTCCGAGCCGGTGGCGGTCGATGCCGACCGCGGCCGGCGCGTCGCCTTGAGCGTGGAGCAGCGCTCGCCGCAGGAATGGTCGGTGCGCGCCAGCAGCCGCGTGGAAGGCGACGAGGACGCGCCGTGGCGGGAGAACTTCGCCTGCACGGCGCGTTTTACCGACGCGCCGGCGCCGCCGCCGGACACCTTACGCGCCGACGGCGAATCGCTGGACCTCGATGTCGCCTACGCCTATGCGCGCGAGGTCGGCATCGAACACTTCGCTTTCATGAAGGGCGAAGGCCGGATCGACTACGGCCCGCAACGGGTGATCGCGCACCTGGCGCCTAGCGCGTTGGCGCGCGAGCACGCGGAAACGTTTCTGTTGCATCCGGCCTGCCTGGACAGCGCCACCCTGGTGCCGTTCCTGGCCGCGGTGCGCGACGACGAGCGCGGCCCGCAGCCGTTCATTCCGATCCACGTGCGCAGCTTCCGCGCCTGGGCGCCGCTGCGCGGGCGTTGCGCGGTGGTGGTCGAGCGCGCGCGCTGCGTGGTTCAGGACGATGTGTTCCGCAGCGATATTTTGCTGTGCGATCCCGACACCGGTGCGTGTCTGGCGCGCTTCGAAGGATTGACCACCAAGCGCATTCGTTCGCCGCAGTTGCTGGAGCGTTTGCTGCGGCCGGCGGCCGCGATGGCGCGGGTCGCGTCGGGCGACAGTCCGCTCGCTGCGGCGTCGGCGATTACCGCGAATGCACAAGCAAACACGAGCGTCGAGATCGCGCCGGAAGCCCGCGAGCCGCAGGCTCTGGCCGAGCGCCTGATCCGCGAGCTGATCGCCGCCGAACTCGACGGCGCAGATTCCGGCGACGCCGAAACGGGTTTCTACGACCTGGGACTGGAGTCCTCGCACTTGCTGAGCATCAGCGCGCGGCTGGGCGAGCGCCTGGCGGTTTCGCTGTATCCCACGTTGCTGTTCGAGCACAGCTGCATCGGCGACCTGGCCGCGCATCTGGCGACGAACTACGCAGCGGCACTGGCGCAGAGCGTGCCGGCCGCGGCATCGACGCCGGTCGCGCCCGATCCGGCGCCGCCGTCCGCTGCAACACCGACGACACTTGCCGCGCCCGGCTACGCATCGCCTGCAGCGCACGACGCGCGCGGCGACGAGCCCATCGCCGTGATCGGATTGGCCGGCCGCTACGCCGACGCCGCCGACGTCGAATCGCTGTGGCACGACATCCTCGCGCCCGGCCGCGATTGCATCCGCGAGATTCCGCGCGAGCGCTGGGACGCCGAGCGCTGGTTCGACCCCGACCGCCGCCGCGAAGACCGCAGCTACGCCAAGTGGGGCAGCTTCCTGCCGGCGATCGACCGCTTCGATCCGGTCGCCTTCGCCATCTCGCCGCGCGAAGCCGATTTGATGGACCCGCAGGAGCGCTTGTTCCTGGAAACGGCCAGCGACACCTTCGGCGCCGCCGGTTACGCCGCGCGCGCCCTGGCCGGCACGCGCACGGGCGTGTTCGTCGGGGTGATGTGGCGCCAGTACGAGGCCCTGGGCCTGGAGCGCGCGGCGATGGGCGATGCCGGCGCGCTGCCGATGTCGTTCAGCGCGTCGGTCGCCAACCGCGTGTCGCACCACTTCGATCTGCGCGGCCCGAGCCTGGCGCTGGACAGCATGTGTTCGTCCTCGCTCAGCGCCTTGCATCTGGCCTGCGAGAGCCTGCGCCGCGGCGAGAGCGATCTGGCCCTGGCCGGCGGCGTCAATCTGATGGTGCATCCGAGCAAATACCTGTACCTGAGCCGGCAGCAGATGCTGGCCAGCGACGGCCGCTGCCGCAGCTTCGGCGACGGCGGCGACGGCTACGTGCCCGGCGAGGGCGTCGGCGCGGTGCTGCTCAAGCGTTTGTCGCAGGCCGAACGCGATGGCGACGCCATTCTCGGCGTGATCCGCGCCAGCGCGCTCAACCACGGCGGCCGCGCCGGCGGCTACACCGTGCCCGATCCGGACGCGCAGGCCGCGGTGGTGGCGGAGGCGATGAAGTCGGCCGGGCTGGCGGCCGATGCGATCGGTTACGTGGAAGCTCATGGCACCGGCACCTCGCTGGGCGATCCCATCGAAGTGCGCGGCCTGGAAAAAGCCTTCGCCGGTGAACGCAGCGACGCGGCGCGGCCGTGCGCGATCGGCTCGATCAAGTCCAACCTGGGGCATCTGGAAGCCGCGGCCGGCATCGCCGGGCTGACCAAGCTGCTGCTGCAATTGCGGCACCGGCGACTGGCGCCTTCGCTGCACGCGCAGCGGCTCAATGCGCATATCGATTTCGACCGCGCCGGATTCGCGGTGCAACGCGAGGGCGCGGACTGGGCGGCGGGCGCCGACGGATTGCGCCGCGCCGGTTTGAGTTCGTTCGGCGCCGGCGGCAGCAACGCGCACTTGATCGTGGAGGAATACGCGGCGCGCGCGAGGCCGGCCAGCACCGGCCCGCGCCTGATCGTGTTGTCGGCGCGCAGCCGCGCGCAACTCGACGGCGGCGCGGCGCGTTTGCGCGCGCATCTGGCGCGCGTGGCCGACAGCCGGCTGCAGCCGGATCTGGACAGCGTCGCGCACACTCTGATGAGCCGCGACGATGCGCACGGCGTGCGCGCGGCCATCGTCGTCGACAGTTTGGCGGCCTTGCGCGACGCGCTGGCGGACCTGGACGGCCCGTCGTGGCGGCGCGGCGAGCCCGGACGCCGTCGCGAAGCGGCGCGCGCGCTGGCGCCGGACGCGTCGCGCGATGCGCTGGAAACCTTGGCCCTGGCCTACGTCGATGGCGCCGGGCTGGCGCCGCAGACGCCGGCCGGCGCGGCTCCCGCGCAGCGGTGCGCGTTGCCGACCTGGCCGTTCCTGGGCCGCCGTTGCTGGTTGCCCGACGCCGCCGAGCACCCGCTGTTGGGCCGGCGCGTGCCGGCGCCGGACGGCGTCTGCTTCGAGCGTCAGTTGGCGCGCGAGGAAGCGTGGCTGGATCAACACCGCGTCGACGGCGCGCCGGCGTTGCCGGGGATCGGCGTGGCGCTGGCGATGCTCGCCGCGGCCGATGCGGCCGTGCCGGCCGCAAGCGCGACTGCGCCGCGGCACGCCTTGCGCGATCTGCGCTGGACCCGGCTGGCGGCCGCGCGCGAGGACGGCGATGCGCCGTGGTTGAGCGTGGAATGCGACGGCGCATCGCTGCGCGCGTCGTTCGACGGCGCGGCCTGCGCGCAGGCGCAGGCGGTGCCGCTGGATGCCGCGGCGCCGAGCTTGGCGGTGGATGCGATCCGCGCGCGCTGCCCGCGCACGCAGCCGGTCGAAGCCTGTTATCGCGCCTTGGCCGAGCGCGGCCTGCGCTACGGCCCGGACTTGCGCGGCCTGCGCCGGCTCGATCTGGGGCAGGACGAAGCCTTGGCCGAGGTCGTCGGCGGTGGCCCCGGCCTGCCGGCATCGCTGCTCGCCTTGGACAGCGCATTGCAGGCGGTGACGGCGTTGCTGGACGAAGACGGCGCGCCGCAGCGCTGGCGCCCGGCCGGCATCGCATCGATGACGCTGTGGGCGCATGCGCCCGAGCTGAGTCTTGCGCACCTGCGCGTGATCGAGCGTTCGCGTTCGCGCGTGCGTTTCGATATCGATCTGGCCGATGCGCAGGGCCAGGGATGGGCGAGCCTGCACGGCGTGGAATTGCGTCTGGCGGTGAGCGCAGCCGCGCGGCCGATCGCGGCCGCCGCGCCGCGCGACGACATCCGTTGCGTGGGTGAGCGTTGGGTCGATGAAACCGTCGCCATAGAAGGCGATGCGCCGGACGGCCCGGTGTTGGTGTTCGAGCGCGACGAGGCGCCGTTGGCCGATACATTGGCCGCGCGGATCGCCGCGCCGGTGATCGCAGTGCGCGCCGGCGCGCAGTTCGCGCGCCTGTCGGCGCAGCGCTACGCGATCCGCCCGGGACACGCCGACGACATCGCCGCGTTGCTGGCCGAACTGGACGCGCAGTCGCTGCGTCCGCGCGCGCTGGTGCATGCCTGGGCGCGCACGCTGGCCGATTCGACGCTGCAGCGCGAGCTCGACAGCGGCGCGCACACCTTGGTCGCCTGGTTCAACCGCTGGTTCGCGCGCCGGCCCACGCCGCTGCGCGTGCTGTACTTGCATCCGCCCGGCGAACCGGTGCACGCGGCCGTGGAGGGCCTGGCGCGCACCGCGGGGCGCGAGCATCCGGCGCTGGCGATGACGACGATCGAATTGGCCGCCACCGCCGACGCGGTCAGCGTGGCCGTCGCCGAGTTGGCCGCTGCGTCCGATCCGGCGCCGGTGCGCTGGCGCGACGGACGCCGCCAGCGTTTGCGCCGCTTCGAGGCGGCGGCGGTGGCCGCGGCCGTGGACGCACTGCGCCACGGCCGCGCCGGGCGCGACTGGTCGGCCTTGACCGGCGGCCGGCCGGCGCCGGTGTGTTTGATCAGCGGCGGCCTGGGCGGCCTGGGCCGGCATCTGTCGCGCGCGTTGGCGCACGAAGCCGGGGCGCGCGTGGTGCTGGCGGGCCGGCGCAGCGCGCAGGAAGTCGGCGCCGAGCTGGCCGAGTTGCGGAGGGAAGTACCCGCGCTGAGCTATCGGCAGGCCGATCTGAGCGACGAAGCGCAGGCGCGCGAATTGGTCGAAGCCATCGTGCGCGAGCACGGCGCGCTGGATGTGGTGGTGCATTCGGCCGGCGTCGTGCGCGACGGCCTGCTCAATCGCCTGGGCCGCGCCGACGTCGACGCGGTGTTGGCGGCGAAGGTCCACGGCGCGCTCGCGCTGGACCGCGCCACCCGCCATCTGCCGTTGTCGGCGTTCGTGGCGTTCTCCTCGGTGTCGGGCATGATCGGCAATCCGGGGCAGGCCGCTTACAGCTACGCCAACCGTTTCCTCGACCGTCTGGCCGAGAGCCGCGCCGAAGCGGTGGCGGCCGGTCGCGCGCACGGCCGCAGCTGGTCGATCGCCTGGCCGCTGTGGCGCGACGGCGGCATGCACGTGGATGCCGGCACCGAAGCCCTGCTCGAACGCAGCCTGGGCATGCGCCCGCTGCAGAGCGAAGACGGATTGGCCTGCCTGCATGCGGTCGGCGCGAGCGACGCGGCGCTGATCGGCTTCGTCGCCGGCGACTTGCCGCGCATCGACGCCGCGCTGGCCTTGCGCGCGGACGCGGCGCCGGCGCTTTCCTCGCCGGCACCGGCTGCGCGTGTACCAAGCGAGGCGCGTCGGCGGTTGTTGCGCGAACGCGTTTCCGCCTTGCTCATGCTCGATCCGGACGCGATCGATCTGGAGGCCGGCGCCGACGACCTCGGCCTGGACCCGACCCATCTGGCCACGCTCGCCAGCGATCTGCAGCCCAGCGCCACGGTGCGCCTGACCGCGTTGCGCATTCGCGATTTGCCGCGGTTGGGTGCGCTGGCCGATTTGCTAGAGCCCGAATCCGAATCCGCGCGTCGCGATGCCGAACCGGCGATGCCGGTGCGGCCCGACGACAGCGCCGCGGCGCAGGTGCGTAGCGACGCCTTGGCGACGATCCGGCGCAACGTCGCCGATCTGCTCGGCCTGGGCATCGACGAGGTCGATCCGGATGCGCCGCTGCGCGAGTTCGGCATCGATTCGATCACCATCATCGAACTGACCGAGCGCCTGGGCGCGGCGTTCGGCGTGACCCTGGCGCCGGCGGCGGTGTTCGAGCTCGAACGAGTCGCCGATCTGGTCGGCATGGTCGAGGCGGCGGGCGGCTTCGCGCGCGCCGTTGTCGCGACCGCGCCGCCGCGTGCGCAACCCGAGGCCGCCGCGGCCGCGCCGCAAGCGCCGACCGCAACGACGGCATTCGCCACGACATCAGTTGCGGCATCGGCGCCGACGCGCACCGCGCAACCCGCGTCGGCGCGCGCGGACGACATCGCCATCGTCGGCATGGCCGGGCGTTTCCCCGGCTCGCCCGATCTGGCCGGCTTCTGGCAGAACCTGGTCGAAGTGCGCGACCTGATCGGCGAGATTCCCGGCGACCGCTGGGACTGGCGCGCCATCGACGGCGACGCGCTGGCCGCGCCGGACCAGACCCGCGCGCGCTGGGGCGGCTTCATCGACGGCGTGGACCGTTTCGATGCCGAGTTCTTCCGCATCTCGCCCAAACAAGCCGAGTGGATGGACCCGCAGCACCGGCTGATGCTGGAAGCGACCTGGGCCGCGCTCGCCGATGCCGGTTGCGACCCCGAGGCGTTGCGCGGCAGCCGCACCGGCGTGTACATCGGTATCGGCACTACCGATTACCACGATCGCGCCAGAGCGCTGGCGGTGCCGGCGGAAGCGCAATCGGCGCTGGGCCGCGCGCACTCGCTGCTGCCCAATCGCATTTCCTATTTGCTGGACCTGCACGGCCCCAGCCTGCCGTTCGAAACCGCGTGTTCCAGTTCGTTGGTCGCGGTCGATCAGGCGGTCGCGGCGCTGCGGGCGGGGCGCTGCACGCTGGCGCTGGTCGGCGGCGTCAACCTGATGCTCGATCCTTATCTGAGCGTGTCTTTCGACCGCGCCGGCATGCTGTCGCCGCGCGGGCGCTGTCGCGCGTTCGACGCCGGCGCCGACGGCTATGTACGCGGAGAAGGGCTGGGCATGATCGTGCTCAAGCCGCTGCAACAAGCGCTGGCCGACGGCGATCGGATCCGCGCGGTCATCAAGGGCTGCGCGGTCAACCACGGCGGCGTCGCCCACGCCTTGACCGCGCCCAATCCGCGTTCGCAGGCGCGCTTGCTGGTCGATGCCTACCGCGATGCGCAGGTCGATCCGCTCAGCCTGGGCTATGTGGAAGCGCACGGCACCGGCACCGCGCTCGGCGATCCGATCGAAGTGCGCGGCCTGCTCGCCGCGCTGGACCAACTGCATCGCGAGCATGGGCGCGAACGCGCGCCGGAAGGGCACTGCGCGCTCGGATCGGTGAAGGCCAACATCGGCCATCTGGAAACCGCCGCCGGCATCGCCGGCCTGATCAAGACTGTGCTGTGCCTGGAGCAACGCACGATTCCCGGGCTGGCGCACTTTCGCGCGATCAATCCGCAGATCGACCTGGCCGGCACGGCGCTGCGCATCGCCGAGCGCACCCACGACTGGCCGGTGCCGCCCGACGGCGGCCCGCGCCGCGCCGGAGTGAGCTCGTTCGGTTTCGGCGGCAGCAACGCTCACGTGGTGTTGGAAGAGGCGCCCGCCGACCACCGCGCGCGTGTCGCGCCGCGGCCGGCGCCGGTGTTCACGCACGCCCGTTACTGGCTGGAGCCGGCGCCGCGCGAGCGCGCCGACGCCGCGCCGCAACGCACCGGGGCGGTGGCGAGCGACATCGCGATCGCGGCGCAAACCCAAGCCGCGCCCGCGATGGCCGCTTCGGCCGCGTCGCATGCGAGCGAAGCCAATGATGCGGCGCACGCGTCGGTGTTGGAGGAGCTGATCGCTCTGCTCTCGCGGGTGGCGAAAATCCCGCGCGAACGCATCGCCGTGGACGCGGATTTCGAGCGCTATGGCCTGGATTCGGTATTGATCCTGGAGTTGAACCACGCCCTGCGCGCGCGTTTCGGCGAGCTGCCGGTGACGGTGTTCTACAAGTACAAAACCCCGGCCGCGCTGGCCGGATTCCTGGTCCGGCACCGCTCCGTCGCCGCGCCGGTGCAGGCCGCACCGGCCGCTGACATCGCCGCGCAGGACTGCGGCGATGTCGCCGTGATCGGCGTCGCCGGCCGCTATCCCGGCGCGGCCACGCTCGATGCGCTGTGGGCGAATCTGCTGGAGGGCCGCCACGCCATCAGCGAGATTCCCGCCTCGCGCTGGGACTACCGGCGATACTTCGATCCCGAGCCCAAGCCGGGCCGGATGTATTGCAAGTGGGGCGGCTTCATCGACGACGTCGACCGCTTCGATGCGGGATTCTTCGGCGTCGCGCCGTGGCTGGCGCGCTACATGGACCCGCAGGAACGCCTGTTCCTGGAGCAGGCCTGGGCCTGCGTCGAGGACGCCGGTTACGCGCCCGCGTCGCTGGGCGCGGCCTCGGCCGACGGCGAACGGCGCGCGCCGGTAGGCGTGTTCGTCGGCGCCAGCTACAACGAATACGCCACCTTGGCCGCCGAAGCCAACGCCCTGAGCGGCGAGGGCGCGCCGTTCAACACGCAGAGCTTCTCCATCGCCAATCGGGTGTCGTACTGCCTGGGCCTGGGCGGGCCCAGCATGACCGTGGACACCGCCTGCTCGGCGTCGTTGAACGCGGTGCATCTGGCCTGCGAGAGCTTGCGCAGCGGCGCCTGCGAACTGGCCATCGCCGGCGGCGTCAATCTGTCGTTGCATCCGAACAAGTACCTGATGCTGTGCGCCAACCGTTTCGCCGCCTCCGACGGCCGTTGCCGCGCCTTCGGCGAAGGCGGGCAGGGCTACGTGCCGGGCGAGGGCGTCGGCGCGGTGCTGCTCAAGCCGCTCGCCGCCGCGCGCCGCGACGGCGATGCGATCCACGCGGTGATCCGCGGCAGCGCGGTCAATCACGACGGCAAGACCTTCGGCTACACGGTGCCCAATCCGGTCGCGCAGACCGAAGTGATCCGCGCGGCCTGGAAGCGTTCGGGCATCGATCCGCGCAGCATCGGCTACATCGAGGCGCACGGCACCGGCACCCACCTGGGCGACCCGATCGAGATCGCCGGCCTCAGCGACGCCTTCGCCAGCGATGAGCGCGATTTCTGCGCGATCGGTTCGGTCAAATCCAACATCGGCCAYCTGGAAGCCGCCGCCGGCATCGCCGCGCTGCACAAGGCGGTGCTGCAACTGCGCCACGCCACCCTGGTGCCGAGCCTGCTGCACGCCGAACGTCTCAATCCGGCCATCGCCTTCGACGACACGCCGTTCCGGGTGCAGACCGAACTCGCGCCGTGGACCGCGGCCGGCGACCGGCCGCTGCGCGCCGGCGTCAGCAGTTTCGGCGCCGGCGGCGTCAATGCGCATGTGTTGCTCGAACAGTGGCGGGCGCCCGCGCGCGCGGACCTCGCGAGCGACGCGGGGCCGGTGCTGGTGCCGCTGTCGGCGCGCGACGGCGAGCGTCTGGCGGCATCCGCCGAACGTCTGCTTGAGCGCCTGGAGCAAGGACTCGGCGGCGACGCGCAGTCTTTGCACGATCTGGCCTTCACCTTGCAGGCCGGACGCGAAGCCTTCGCCTCGCGGCTGGCGATCGTCGCCAGCGACGCGGACGAACTGGCGCGCGGTCTGCGCCGTTTCCTTGCGCAGGCCGATTCCGATCCGGCCGCCGGCGTGTTCGTCGGTCATGCCTCGGCGCCGCAGCCGGGCGATGCGGCGGCATTGAACGATGCGTTCGCGCGCGGCGCGCTGGCGCCGCTGGCGCAGGCCTGGGTCGAAGGCTGCGACTGGCCGTGGGCGAGCGCGCATGCGCCCGGCGCGCGCCGGCGCCTGCACTTGCCGACCTATCCCTTCGCCGGCGAGCGCTATTGGATCGAACCCGCGCCGGCGCTCGCCGCCGCCGCGGTCGCAGCGCCGGTCGCGGCGGTCAGTGCGCTGGACGAAGCGCTGGCCGAGTTCCGCGCCGCGGTGCCGGCCGCGCGCGCCGCCGCGTGCGAGCGGCTGGTCGCCACGGTGGTGGCCGACGTGCTGCAGTTCGAACGCGGCCGCCTGCCCGATCCGCAGCTGGGATTGTTCGCGATGGGCATGGAGTCGGTGCAGAGCGCGCAGCTGGTGACGCGGCTGGAGCAGGCGCTGGACCTGACGCTCTATCCGACCCTGGTGTTCGATTGCCCGAGCATCCGCGACCTGGCGCGCGAACTGATCGACCGCGTCGCCGCTGAACCCGAGCGCGCGGTCGCGGCGCCGGCGTTGGCGGTTGCGGCGCATGAACTCGTGCTGGCCGCTCCGCACTGGCAATCCGCGCCGCCGTCGCAAGCGGCGTTGATGCCGCGCGATTGCGTGGCGCTGGCGCTGGACCCGCCGTTGCGCGCGCAGTTGGCGCAGCGTCTCGACGTACACGATGGAGACGCGCTGGAAGCGCTGCTGGCCGATGCGACTGCGGCGCCGCTGCTGATCGCCGACGGCCGTCTGCTGGACCCGGCACCGGACGCCTTCGCGCATGCCTTCGCCTTGGCCAAGCGTTTGCTGCACGGCAAGCGCGCGGTGGAGTGGGTGATGCCGCATGCGCTCGACCGTGACGGCGAGAGCACGCCGGACGCGCGCGGATTGAGCGCGTTCGCGCGATCGCTGGCGATGGAAGCGCCGCGCGTGCGCCTGCGTTTGCTCGGTGTGGAGGACGGTGCCCCGGCCGCGACGTTGGCCGAACACGTGTTGGCCGAGGCCGCGCACGCGCACTACGAGCCGGAAGTGCGCTATCGCGACGACCGCCGCGAACGGCGCGTGCTGATCGAACGCGCGCAGGCGCTGCCCGCCGCGGATTGGACGGACGGCGCCGTGGTGCTGGTGTCCGGCGGCCTGGGCGGATTGGGCCTGAAAGTGGCCGAGCGCCTGGGACGCGGCGGCGCGCGCTTGGCGCTGCTGGCGCGGTCCGCGCCGACGCCGGCCCAGCGTCAGCGCCTGGACGCGCTGGCGGCGGCGGGCGTGGAAACGGTTTGCGTGCGCGGCGACGTGTCGGTGCGCGCGGAGGTGGACGCGGCGGTCGCCGAGGTGCGCGCGCGCTTCGGCCGCCTGGACGCGGTGGTGCATGCCGCGGGCTGCCTGCGCGACGGGTTGTTGATGGGCAAGAGTGCGGCCGCAGCCAACGAGGTGTTGTCGCCCAAGCTGGACGGTTGCCGGCATCTGGACGAAGCCACCGCGCAACTGCCGTTGCGTTGCTTCGCTGTGTTCGCTTCCACCGCCGGCCTGACCGGCAACATCGGCCAGACCGACTATGCCTTCGCCAACGCGTGGCTGGACGGATTCGCGCACGAACGCGCGCGCGCCGCGGCGGCCGGGCGCCGCCACGGACGCACGCTGGCGTTCGATTGGCCGTTGTGGGCCGACGGCGGCATGCAGGTGAGCGAGGATTCGCTGGCCTTCATGGCGCATCGCGCCGGTTTCGCGCCGATGCCGGACGAGACCGGGTTGCCCTTGTTCGAACGAGCGCTGGCCGCGGGAGAAGGCCAATACGCAGTCTTCCACGGCGACGGCGCGCGCATCCGCGCGCAGTTCCTCGCAGCGGCAGACGCCGCGCCGGTTGTGCACGAACCCGCGCCGTCGCACGCGGACGATCCGGAAGACGCCATCGCCATCGTCGGCATGGCCTGCCGCTTTCCCGGCGGCTGCGATTCGCCCGAGGCGCTGTGGACCTTGTTGGAAGAAGGCCGCGACGCGATCGGCCCGGCGCCGGCGCCGCGTTGGTCGCGGGTGCCGGTGGAAACCGGCGCCGACGGCGACGACGGCCTGCGCGACGGCGGTTTTCTCGCTGAAGACCCGGCTTTGTTCGACGCCGGTCTGTTCGGCATCTCCCCGCGCGAAGCCGCCGAGATGGATCCGCAGCAACGCATGCTGTTGGAAGTGGCGTGGCACGCGCTGGAGGATTCGGGCATCGCCGCCGATGCGCTGGCGGGCAGCGACACCGGCGTGTTCGTCGGCATCACCGGCTCGGAGTACGGCCAGTTGCCGCGCGCCGCCGATGCGCTGAGCGGTTACACGGTGACCGGCGTGGCGCCCAACATCGCCGCCGGCCGCGTGGCCCGCGCGCTCGGCGCGCACGGGCCGGCGTTGACAGTGGACACCGCCTGTTCGTCTTCGCTGATGGCGGTGCATCTGGCGCGGCAAAGCCTGCTGCGCGGCGAGAGCTCGCTGGCGCTGGCGGCCGGAGTGAATCTGCTGCTGTCGCCGGCGACGTTCCTGGCGCTGGCGCGGATGGGCGCGCTGGCGCCGGACGGACGTTGCAAGACTTTCGCCGCGAGCGCGGACGGCTACGGGCGCGGCGAAGGTTGCGGCGTGGTGGTGCTGGAGCGTTTGGCCGACGCGCGGCGCAACGGCCGCCGCGTGCTGGCGGTGATCCGCGGCTCGGCGGTCAATCACGACGGCGCCAGCAGCGGCCTGACCGTGCCCAACGGGCGCGCGCAGATGCGCCTGCTGGAACGCGCGCTGGCCGATGCGCGGCTGGACCCGGCGCAAGTGGACGCGGTCGAGGCGCACGGCACCGGAACGCCGCTGGGCGATCCGATCGAACTGCGCGCGATCGCCGAGGTGTACGGCCGCCGTCCCGACCGGCCGGCGTTGGCGGTGGGCGCGGTGAAGGCCAATCTCGGCCATCTGGAGGCCGCCGCCGGCATCGCCGGCCTGATCAAGGCGGTGCAGTGCGTGCGCCACGGCCGCATGCCGGCGCAGCCGCGCCTGGACGCGGCGGGAATGAATCCGCGGATCGCCTTGCCGGAATCGGTGGGCGTGGCCTTGGCTGGGCGCGAGCCGGCGTCGGTGCGGATCGTCGGCGTCAGCGCGTTCGGGTTCTCCGGCACCAATGTGCACGTGCTGGTCGGCGGCGATGCGCCGGCGCCGGTGGTGGCGACGGTGACGCGTCAGCGCGCAGGCGAACGCCTGTTGTGTCTGTCCGCCGCCAGCCCCGCGGCGTTGACCACATTGGCGGCGCGCTGGCGCGAACGCATCGCCGTGGCCGATACGGACGAACTGGACGGCTTGTGCGCCGCCAGCGTGAGCGCGCGTGCGCGTTTGCGCCACCGCGCGGCGGTGGTGGGGCCCGATGCGGATTCGCTGGCGCAGGCCCTGGACGCATTGGCGCACGGCCGCGATCACGCATGCGCATGGCGCAGCGGCGAGAGCGGGGCCGACGACGCGCCCACGGTCGCGCTGTGGGTACCCGATGCCTTGGCGGCGATGGACACGGCCGAGGCCTTGGCCGCGCTGGATGCAGACTTGGCCGCCACACTGGCGCAGCGGCGCGAACGCACGACCGCGCAGCCGCGCGCGGCCGGCTTCGCCGAAGCCAGCATCGTGGTCGAGGCGCTGCGTGGTTGCGGCGTGCGGCCCGCGCGTGTGCTGGCGCGCGGACGCATGTTGGCGTTCGCGGCCTGGGCGGCGGGACTGCTCGACTTCGACGATGCGGTCGCCCTGGCTGCCGACGAAGGCGCGCAGGTGCGCTGGCGCGAAGCGGATGCGGCGTTGATCGATCTGACCGGCGAACGCGCGCTGCAAGCCGCGGATGTGAGCGCGGCATTGCGTGCGGCGGTCGATACCGCGACCGCGCCGTGCTTCGATGTCGGCGCGATGGGCGTGGTCGTCGGCCTGGGAGCGACGGAAGCGGCCGGCGTCTGGCCGTTGAGCACGCCGGCCGGTTTGGCCGCCGCATTGGCCGCGCTGCATGTCGGCGGCGCGCGCATCGATCGCGCCGATTGGCTGGGTGCAGTTGGCGCGACCCGCGATGTGCCGAAGTACCCGATGCAACGGCGCGCGTACTGGATCGCCGGCGCGCCGTCGGCGGCGACCGGCAAGGAACTGGATGCAACACCGGCGCCATCGCGCGCCGACGCCGACTCGCCGCTCGACCCCATCGACGCGCAACGCGAAGGATCGCGGCGCATCCTGCGCTATCGCCTGTCGCATGCGCGTCTGCCGGATCTGGCCGACAACCACGGCGTGCTCCACATCGGCCAGTACCTGGAGCTGTTGCTGCGCGCCGCGCGAACCGAGTTCGGCTTCGACGGCGTGAGCCTAGACGAAGTCGAGTTCCGCAACGCATTGCGCCTGACGACCGATGAGCAGCGCGAGTTGACGCTGACGCTGGAAGACGAAAGTTCCGCGCTGCGCTGGTCGCTGAGCAGTTCAGGCGGCCCGGTGCACGCCTGTGGCCGCTTGCGCGCCTTGACGCAGGATCAGGCGCCGCCGGCGCAAGCGGTGCAGCTGACCGGCGATCAGATGTCGGACCGCGCCGCCTTCTACGCGCGCATGACGCAGTTGAGTTTCGATCTCGGCCCCAGCGTGCGCTGGGTCGAGCAAGTCGCCGTCAGCGCGGGCGAGGCCTGCGCGCGATTCGCCGCCGACCCGGCGTTGAGCGCGGCTTCGGCGGCGGACGTGCGGGCCTTGGGGTTCCACCCCGGCGTGCTCGATGCCGGCGCGCAGTTGGTGGCGGCCGCGGCGGCGCAGACCCTGGCCGACGGCACCCGCTTCATGGTGGTCGGCATGGACGAGGTGCGGATTCCGCCACCGTCCAATGATGCGGCGCCGCCGGTGCGCGGCCGCTTGCGGCTGTTGCCCGAACGCGACGGCCTGTTGTGCGCGTCGCTGGCGCTGTACGACGCGCGCGAACGCTGCGTGCTCGCGATCGACAGCCTGCGCCTGCGCCGGCTGGCCGCACGCGACGTGGCCCGCATCGACGGTGCGCGCTCGCCGGCCCGCATCGCCGGCGATGCGCGCGCGTTCGTGCGCGAACGCGTCGCCGCCGCGCTGGACATGGATGCCGGCGAACTGCACGCCAGCGTGCCGCTGCGCGAGATGGGGATCGACTCCATCGTCGGCTTGGGGCTGGTGCGCGAATTGAGTGACGGCCTGGGCGTGGACGTGCCGGCGGAGTTGTTGCTGGCCGGTCCCAGCATCGACGCGTTGCTGGCGCAACTGCGATTGCCGCCCGCCGGGAAAACCTCCGCGCCGGGCCGCTGGTTCGAAGGCGTGGTGCGGCGCGCGCAGCCGCGCGCGCGGCTGCTGTGCCTGCCGTTCGGCGCGGGCAGCGCGTCGGCGTATCGGCGTTGGTCGATGCTGGACCCGTCGATCGAGGTCTGGCCGGTGCAACTGCCCGGACGCGAGACGCGCATCGGCGAGCGCCCCTTCGACGACATGGAAGCGTTGCTGGACGCGCTGGACGCCGAGCTGCCGCATGAGCCGGGTTTGCCGCTGGCGTTGTACGGACAAAGCATGGGCGGATTGATCGCGTTCGAACTGGCGCGCCGTCTGCAGCGCCAGGGCCGCGCGCCCGCGCATGTATTCATCGGCGGCTTGTCCGCGCCCGATGCCCGGCCCAATCCGTATCTGGCGGCGTTGCGGGCGCGATTGCGCGCGCGCGGCCTGGACGACCTGCCGTCGCCCGCCAGCGCGCACGTGCCCGACGCGTTCTGGCAGGTGTTCCGCGAAACGCCGGAAGCGGCGGGGCAGAGCTTCGAACACCTGCGTCCGATCCTGCCGATGGTGCTGGCCGACCTGGCCCTGGTCGATCGCTACCGTTACCGCGCCGAGCCGGCCCTGGATGTTCCGATCACCGTGTTGCACGGCCTGCACGACGACCGCGTGCCGCCCGAGTCGCTGGCCGGCTGGTCGGCGCTGACCCGCGCGCCGGTGCGGCAGGTGGACATCGACGGCGACCACTTCTTCATTCAAGACGAACGCGCGCTGCCCGCGGTCGCGACGGCCATCGCCGCCGCGCTGCTCGGCGCCCCCGACCTCCACCCGGACTTGCGAGAGACGACATGTCACGCCTCCATCTGATCGAATTCAACGACGAACCCTGGACTCCGGAACCGCTGCGCCGGACCGTGGTGGAGTTCCTCCATCACATGGCCGCCGAGCTGAACATGTATCGGCCCGGCTTCGAGCGCATCGCCGCGTTGCTGGAGCAAAGCGGCGGGCGCACCGTGCAGCTGCTGTGCGCCGGCGGCGGCGGCGGCGCGCAGCAACTGGTGCGCGCGCTCGGGCCGCAAGCGCGGGTGCTGCTGTCGGATCGCTATCCCGATACCGCCGCTTACGCCGCGCTGGAACGCGAAGACCCGCGCATCGGCCACATCGCCGCGCCGGTGGATGTGCGCGACGTGCCGCCTGAACTCACCGGGCCGCGGGTGATCATCAACGCCGCGCACCATCTGCGCCCGCAGGAGTTGCAAGCGGTGCTGGCCGACGCGGTCGGCAAGCGCCAGCCAATCGTGCTGATCGAGCCGGTGCAGCGCGAGTGGATTCCGACCCTGCGTTTCCTGTTGTTGGCGCCGCTGCTGTGCGTGGCGATGAGCCTGGGCTGGATCCGCCCGCTCAGCCTGCGCCGCACCCTGCTGGGCGTGTTGCTGCCTGTCGGCACGGCGGCGTTCTTGTTCGACGGCGTGGTCTCGCACCTGCGCGCGTACTCGCTGGACGAATGGCGCGCGCTGGTCGCCGGGCTCGACGGCGGCGGCGATTTCGATTGGGACATCGGCCAGATGCCCGGCGCGCTGGGCTCCAAGCTCAACGTCTTGGTCGGCACGCCGCGGGAGGCCGCATGAGCCGGCCCGAACGCGAGTTCGATTGCGATGTGCTGATCGCCGGAGCGGGGCCGGTCGGCATGACCCTGGCGCTGGCCTTGCAGCAGGCCGGCGTCGACTTCCGCATCGTCGATCGGGCCGAGGGATTTTCCGGCGAATCCAAGGCGATCACGCTGCAGCCGCGCACCTTGGAGCAACTGCACCTGCTCGGCGCGGCGCAGCGGCTGGTGGACGCCGGCCTGCCGAGCGGCGTGATGCACATGCACGACGGGCGCCGACGCATGACCACGCTGCGTTACGACCGCTTGCCCACGCCGTTTCCGTACTACCTGCATCTGCATCAGGGCGAGACCGAGCGTCTGCTCGCCGACCTGCTGGCCGAACGCGGCGTAAGCATCGAGCGCGGCCAGGAGCTGACCGGGTTCCGCATCGGCGCGGCCGATGAGGGCGCGTCAGTCGAAGGCGTGGAAGTCGACCTGGACGACGGCCGCGGCGCGCCGCGCCGCTTGCGCTGCCGTTATCTGGTCGGCTGCGACGGCGGCCGCAGCCGCGTGCGCGCACAGCTGGGCGTCGAGTTTTCCGGCGAGCGCCACGGCGATCACTGGATCATGGCCGATGCGCGGATCGACGGCTTCGATCTTGCGCCCGACGAACGCCACGGCTTCATGCTGGAGACCTATCCGTTCGTGATTCTGCCGATGCGCGAGGGCTATTTCCGCATCATCGCCGCGCGCCCGGCCGATTCGGATCGACTGGGGCAAGATCCGGATCTGGCCGAATTCGAGGCGATCGCGAAAGGCCTGGGCTTCGGTCATTGGCGCTTGCACTCGCCGCTGTGGCTTACCCACTATCGCCCCAGCCAGTTCATCGCCTCGCGATTCCGCCGCGGGCCGGTGTTTCTGGCCGGCGACGCGGCGCACGTCAACACGCCGATCGCCGCGCAAGGGCTCAACACCGGCGTGATGGACGCGGCCAATCTGGCGTGGAAACTCAGTTGGGTGCTGCGCCACGGCGGCGCCGACCGGTTGCTGGACAGCTACCACGACGAGCGCCATCCCGCGGTGCTGAAAATGTTCCATGCCAACAACCGCCTCACCCGCATGGTGTTCGGCCGCCATCGGCTGCTGCGCAAACTGGCGCGGCGGCAGTTGCGCCTGCTGCAACTGGCGCCGTTGAACCTGCGCAATACCAGCGGCAGCGCGCAGTTGGCCGTGGCCTATCGCGACAGCCCCGTCACTGTCGCCGAGCCGGGCGCCGGCATGCTGGCCCGCCTGCGCGCGCGCCTGGGCGGTGCGCCGGGCATCGGCGACCGCGCACCGTGCCCATCCTTGGCCGCGCCGCGTCCCGGCGCCGCCAACCTGTACGACCTGCTCGATCCGGTCCTGCACACGCTGCTGGTGTTCGACGGCCGTGACGGCGCGCAGGACCCCTGGGCTTCGCAGGTGATCCGCACCCATGCAGGTTGGTTGCAGGTGCTGCGTTTCCGTCCTGGCGACAACGTCACCATTAAAGACGCCTTGCCCGACCCGGGCAGTGCGATCGCGGCTGCGTTCGGCCTCGCCGACGGCGGCGCGGCGCTGTTGCGGCCCGACGCCTACATCGCCGCGCGCTTCGAGCTCGGCGACAACCAGGCGTTGCGCCACTACCTGGACCTGCTCGGCGGCGTGGGCCAGGCCGAAGCGACGGCGAACCGCGAACGCACCGACCTGCCGGGCGTGCGCTGGCATCCGCCGTCGGCTGCGCGATCCTGAGCGCTTTGCGATGGTGGCGGCCGGCAGAGCGAGCTGCTTCTGTCGCAGGGGTGGAGGAAAGCGAACCGAAGGCCAGCACGGCAGCTCCTGCACAGACATGCGCGATAACGGCACGACCCACAGCCGTCAGAACGTGCGCGGCAAGGTCGCCTGGAAGCAGGTCACCGCGTCGCCCTCGATGCGCACGCCGCTGGGTTCGCCGCCTTCGACCCGGACGGTCACGTCCATGTGGCCGGCACGGCCGTTGCCGGCTCGCTGGCGTGCGCGGAACCGTGCGACACCGTCGCGGGCCTCCAGCAGGCCGTGCTTGACCAGGTAGGCGCCGAGCGGCCCGTTGGCGTTGCCGGTGACCGGGTCTTCGGCGATGCCGATGGCCGGCGCGAACATGCGGCCATGGGTCAGAGCATCGTCGCCGTCTTCGCGGTCCAGGCTGAAGACGAAGAAGCCCTTCGCGCCGACCTCGGGGCCGAGTGCGATCAGGCGCGCGGCATCGGGCACCAGCGCCTGCAATTGCCGGCGCTCGCGCAGGCCGATCAGCAGCTTGCCGTGGCCGGTCGAGACGAACTGCAGCGGACAGCGCGGGTCGAGGGCGTCAGCGCCGACGCCGAGGGCCGCCGCGACTTCCGCGGCGAGCGCGGGCGACAGTTCCGGCTCGAAGCTCGGCCGGTTCTGTTCGATAGCGATACGAAAGCTGTCGCCGCTGCGCAGGGTTTCGATGACCTGGATGCCGGCGCCGGTCAGCTGGCGACAAGGCTGCCCCGGCAATCCGCGCTCGAGGGCGAGGACGAAATGGGCGGAGACGGTGGCATGGCCGCAGACCGGCACTTCGGTGGTCGGAGTGAAGAAGCGCACGCGCACGTCGTGGTCGGCCGCTTCGGCGGGCAGGATGAAGGCGGTCTCGGAGTTGTTGAGTTCGCGCGCGATCAACTGCATGTGTTCGTCGCTGAGCCCCTCGGCATTGGCGACCACCCCGGCCGGGTTGCCCTGGTAGCGCTGCCGGGTGAAGGCGTCGATCTGATACACACGCAAGTCGGTCATGGCGGGCTCGGCTCCGGTAGCGGACTGCGCATCCTAAGCGGAGGCCGCGATCAGTTCCACGGCGGCCGCCGAATCGCTGCGTTCCAAGCCGGTCCGTCGTATCGTGCTTAACCAGACGCGCGCCAGCGCACTATCTCGCAAGATGCCCGATGCGAACTCATGATGACCTGCCGATACGCCGGCAAGAGCGGCAAAGATTGTTCGGCGTATAGATAAAGTCGGCGCGATGCGAACTCTGAATCTCCGCGGCATGGGGCCCTGCGTCCCAGGATGGCTTGGCGTACCCGAATAACAGGGTCACAGCCGCTTTCACCGTTTCAATCGTGATCTGCTTTTCCGAATCGGCCAGGAACGCTTTGACTTTCCCCCAGCGGGTTTCGTCGCCGATCGCCTCGATGAAGTCGTGCCCCGCCCAGGTCAGGCGCGTCAACATGACCGCCGTGGGAACTTCGACGGCACGGTTCGAGTCGTCCACGAAGCAACCATCCACCAAGCCTTCGTTGATGAGCAGAAGCTGGTGATAGCGCAGCTCGTCTTGCGAGTATCCGTCGATGAGGCGGTGCGAGATGCACGCCTCCACGGCCAGCAGCACTTTGCGAATCAACTCCATGTCCCGGCGCATAGTGACTCCCTCTGGTGGTTGAGCGGGAGCGGTACGTTCGGTCGATGCGCTGCTCCCTGCGCGTCCATCGCATCGAGAGGTTCAGAAACATTCGTTCGGGCACGACATGATGGGGGCGGTCACCATCGATCCATATCGCCATTTGCGCGTCAGCGGGACTGCATGGCATCGACGATACTCAGGCCCAATAGGCGAAACCCGCACTTTTGTCACCTTTCCCTCGCGGCCGCGCGGAAATGCGAACGTGTCGATGTTCTCGACCCACACAGCGTCATAGTGCGCGGACGAACGCCAAGCCGGGTCAGTCCGCATTCGCGTTTCCGACCGGCCATGGGAGGCAGTGGACACGGGCACAAAGACGCTCCGGCCACGGATATGTTTCCGAGATCCGGCACGGACCTGCATGCGCCGAAAACCCGGCATCCAATCGCGCCCGGCCTCGAGCGACGATTACCAAGCCGATGGGCGGCGACGGACGCCCAAGCGATCGGCGTGGCGATTGGTGCTCAGATCCGGAGCATCAATGTAGCCCTCGATGCATCAATGCATCGGGTCGGCGCACCGCGCATGCATTGATGCACCGAGGTCAACATCGTGCGGCCTCGCGCCATCTACCATCTTGAAGGCGGGCTTCCTATCGTGGTCTGGTCATCCACGCTCTCCGAGGCATCGCCCCGATGCGCAAGCCACCTCCCCCTGAACCTGCCGGCCGCCGCGCCATCTCCGTCGCTCCCCCTTTCGACGCCGATCGCCGGCGGCTGCTCGCATCGGGCCTCGGTGCCGCGGCGATGACCATGCTTCCCCTATCCATCACCCAGGCCGGGATCGGTGGCGCCTTAGCTACCGCTGCCTCCACGAGGAACAACGACATGCAATCGATCACCACCCGAGACGGTACCGAAATCTTCTACAAGGACTGGGGTTCCGGTCAGCCCGTCGTGTTCCACCACGGCTGGCCGCTTTCCAGCGACGACTGGGACGCGCAAATGCTGTTCTTTCTCGGCCAGGGCTACCGCGTTGTCGCCCACGACCGGCGAGGTCATGGGCGTTCCAGCCAGACGGCGACCGGCAACGACATGGATACTTATGCCGCCGACGTCGCGGCGCTGGCCGAGCATTTGAATCTGCGCGACGCCATTCACGTCGGGCACTCGACCGGCGGCGGCGAAGCGGCGCGCTATGTCGCCCGTCACGGCGCAGGCCGCGTGGCCAAGCTGGTATTGATCGGCGCGGTGCCGCCGTTGATGCTGAAGACCGCCGCCAATCCGGGCGGCCTGCCGCTGGAAGTGTTCGACGGCATGCGCAAGAACCTGGCCGCCAACCGCTCCGCCTTCTACTGGGATTTTCCCGTGCCTTTCTACGGATTCAATCGTCCCGGGCAGCCGTTGTCCGAACCGGTGCGCATGAACTGGTGGCGTCAGGGCATGATCGGCGGGGCCAAGGCCCACTACGACTGCATTGCGGCGTTCTCGGAAACGGATTTCACCGAAGACCTGAAGCGCATCGACGTGCCGACCCTTGTGATGCACGGCGACGACGACCAGATCGTGCCGATCGCGGATTCGGCGAAGCTTTCGTACAAGTTGCTGCGTAACGCCAAGCTGAAGATCTACGAGGGATTCCCGCACGGCATGTGCACGACGCACGCCGACGTCATCAATCGCGACTTGCTCGCGTTCTTCCGCGGCGCTTGACGTCTCGGGCGGATTATCCCGGCGACCGTCATGCCTGTCGCACGCGCCTTCTCGGCGCGTGCGACAGGTACGCATCTGTACGGCGTGCCTTGGACTCCGCCGTCAGCGATGGATCAAAGTTCGATAATGCCCCGTCGCGCCGCGACCGTAACGGCGTGGGTGCGATCGGTGACATCCAGCTTCGAGAATATGCTTTTCAGATGCCCTTTGATCGTCTCTTCGGATAAGCCGAGCTCCGTGGCCACTTGCTTGTTGGCCCTGCCGACCGAGACCAATCGAAGGACCGCGATTTCACGCTCGGTCAAAGCCTCATCGACCACGTGAAGCGCGATCTCGCCGGCGACATCGCGATGAACATGCCGCTGGCCGCGATGAACATCGTGAATCGCATCGATCAGCTCGGTTCGCAGACTGCTCTTCAGCAGATAACCGGCCGCTCCGGCCTTCAAGGCGCGAACCGCCTGCACATCGCCGGTATAAGTCGTGAGAACGATGATCCGGGTGCCGGGATGCTCCGCGCGAAGCGCGATGATCGCATCCAGGCCATTCATGCCCGGCATCTGCAGATCCATAAGCGTCACGTCAGGGCGCAGTTCGCGAAAACGCTCGATCGCTTCGCTCCCATTGCGCGCCTCGCCGACCATGATCATGTCGGCTTGATTCTCGAGGACAGCGGCCACGCCGGCGCGCAGCATGGGGTGGTCATCGACAACCAGAACGCGAATCTTCGGGTCACTCATCGGACGGATTCCTGCGCAAGAAGCGAGAAAACCAGGCTCGTCGGCCCGATCGGCGTTTCGCCAGCGCCAGTTCGGTAGACAAAGTCAATGCAACTTCGGTGCCCCTGCCGGGGCTGCTGCTGATCGCCAGGCTGCCGCCAATCTTCTCGGCGCGTTCGCGCATGCCGATCATGCCGAAATGACCCTCTTTGCGGCCAAGCGCCAGCACGCGCGCGGAAATTCCGATGCCGTCATCGCGAACGTGTATGGCCAGATACTTGGCTTCGAAGCTGATCGCGATCTCGACGGACGACGCGCGCGCGTGATGGGCGATGTTGAACAGCGCCTCGCGTACGATTCTGGTGGTTTCCGCGACAACAACCGGATGCAGGTCCCGCATCCTTCCCTCGGCGACGATGCGAACCTGGATCGGCGGGTCGAACGGAACGGCGGCCACGAGCTCCTCGATGATCGCGCACAGATCGCCCGCTCCTTCGTTGCCGCGCAGGTCGTGCACGCGGTTGCGGGCTTCCACCACGACATCGTCCGCGGCCACCAGCGCCGCTTCCAGCTGCGCTCGCGACTTGTCTTCGTTCGGAATTCGGTCGGCGACTGCCTGAAAACGAAGGATCAAGCCCTGAACGCCTTGCAGCAAGGTATCGTGAAGCTCGCGCGCGATGCGCTCGCGTTCGGCGATGCGATCCTCCAGCCGGCCGCGGATGCGCTCGGCGATCTGCGCCACGCGAAGCTGATAGACGAACCATAGCAAAGCCAGCGCCAGCCCCACGCAGAGCAGAAGGAACCATACCGACTGGAGGAACGTGGGTGGAATCTCGAAGCTCAGCGCCGCGCCGGTCGGGTTCCAGACGCCATCGTTGTTGGCGGCTATCACGCGAAACTTGTACTTCCCTGGCGGGAGATTGGTGTAGAACGCCTGTCGCCTCGCGCCCGGATCGATCCAGCCTTGATCGAAGCCTTCGAGCGTATAGCGGGCACGGACGCGGTCGGGGTCGGCGAAACTCAGCGCCGCGAAGTCGATCTGGATATTGGCCGTCGCGGCCGGAAGCTTCAGTGCCGTCGGGTCGCGATACACACGGCCATCGCCATTTATCGATTTGATCGCAAGGATCGGGGGCAGGGCATTGTGGGCGACGCGCGCGGGATCCATCCATAAGGTTCCGGTTTCGGTCGCGATCCACAACCGTCCATCGCCGCCGCGCACCATCGAACGCTGTGAATGCGAATGCGGCCGGCTCACCAGGCCGTCACCGAGGCCGAGCGACAGCGTCGGCACCGGAAGCGATCTTCTGGAAAATGCCTGTTCCAGTTCTTGCGGCCCGATCCGGACCAGCGACTTGGGATAGGCCAGCCATACATCGCCCTGCGGAGTCTGCACGATCCCATTGATGCGGCTGTTCTGGGACGCCTCGACGGCCCTGGCGGTTTCGACACCGCCCGCGCGATAGCGAGACAGGCCGAAGTCTCCGGCGGCGAAGACCTGCTTTCCTTTGGCGTAGAGCGTGAGCACCTTGAGTTCGTTCGCTCCGAAGTCCAGAGGGGTTGAAGTCCGTCCGGAGTCCTCGATCCAAATCAATCGGTTTCCCACTTGGACGACCACGCCGCCGGCGGACGTGGCGACCATCGTCGTCGGATAGAAATCGGCCCGATCGCCGGGTTGCAGAACGGTTTCCCATTGCCCGCGTCTGTATCGGTGCAGGCCGCTTCCAGCTGCGGAGATCCAATAGTCGCCATGCGCATCGAAGGCGCAGTCATAGATCGTGTTGTGATTGGCGTCCTTGTCGGGGCGTTCGATCGTCTGGCGAACGGAACCGCCCGCCCATACGAGGATATGGGTCGGGAAGCCGATCCAGATGGCGCCGTCGGGCGCTTCGCACAGGCTCTCGGGCTCGATCACGTTGCGCAAGATCGGCTCCGGCATCCCGCCGGGCCTGACCCGATACACGGTCCGCGCTTGGCCGATATACACGCTGCCGTCGGACGCATCCAGAAGCTTGTCGCCGAAGGCGGCGGGAGATGCCAACGCCGGTTCGAAGATCAGCGTGGCGGAGCGAAACTTGTCCAGCCCTGCCTCAGTGCCGATCCAGATATTGCCTTCCCGATCTTCCAGCACCTGGCTGGTTACGTCCGAGGACAAGCCATCGCGGCTCGTGAAAGACTCCGCCTCGGCGCCGCCGCTTCCAGCAGATGCACTGGGGGAGGCAAGACGCTTCACACCGTTGTAGCGCGTGGCGATCCAAAGATTGCCCTCGCGGTCGAACAGCGGCCCGCCGCGAATCTCTACGTTGCCGGTGCGATAGGGCGTGCGTAACGAGACAGGCGCGCCGCGCCCGCCCTCACCGGTAATGGGATAGCTTCCATTGCGCTCGGAAACCCATATCCGGCCCGCCTGGTCCTGGGACAACTTGGCTCGCGGCGTGTGCCGGTGGATCTCGAACCGCTCCGCCCCTGGCGGCAAACGCGCGATCCCGGTACTGCATGCGATCCAGATCGCGCCATCGGCCGCCACGAGCATATTGGCGGAATTGCTTTTCGGAAGACCGTCGGCCGCGTTGAAGGTGCGCCAACGTCCGTTGTGAAAGCGAAGCACCTCGGCATCGTAGTTGGCGGTCAACGCCCATATCGCGCCGTCGGCGCCTTCCGCCATCGCGACGACCCGGCTTGGCGCGGCGGGAGCGTCCAAAATTCGCAACGCGCCGCCGCGGTAGACCGCGAAGCGGCGCGACGTCTCGAAGTTGGTCCATACCTCGCCGCTTCTGGTCACCAACAGCGCGCTCGGAGCGCCGTGCTTTTGACCGCGGCCTTCGGCTTCGATCAGTTCGAACCTGCTCCCGTCGAATCGAAACAGCCCCTCTGCGGTTGCGAGCCACAGAAAACCGTCGCGCCCTTGCGCCATCGCGAGCACCGGCGCCGGTGCCTGGCTTCTCTCGATCAAGCGCTGGTGCGTGTAATTGGCGAGGCGACGGGGCTCCTGCGCGGATGTCGCCGTAGGCAAAGCCGCCGATACGACAATCAGGAGGATTCTGAGTAGCCACACTTTCGCGGTCATCCGTTTCTTGGTTTCGGCCGACAAGCCCCATCGAAGTTTGTCGCCTGAATATGAACATCCTACCCCTCGTCAGAGGGACGTCGCATCCCCCATTCGGGGCTTAGCGAAAGGGCGGCCCGGCGATAGCGTTGGCGGATGACCAAGTACGCTTCCCGTTACCCCGATGGCGCCGTCGGGATCGCCTTGCTGTTCCTTCGCATCTGCTATGCGTTTGTCGCCTTCGGTATCCCGGCCGCGCTGTCGCCGGTTCCGCTGGGCGCTGGTTATCTTCTGCCGGCTGCTGCGTTGGCCGCGGTGTTGCTGGTGATCGGGTTTGCGACGCGATGGGTCGCTGTGCTTCTCGGCATGGCGGCTGTCGTCGCCCTGGCAATGTCCAGTCCGGCCCAGCAGCTGCTCCTTATGGGTCATGTGGGCGGCTGCGCGACGATCGCGCTGATCGGAGCCGGCGCTTTCTCGATCGATGCCCGGCGTCACGGCCGCCGCGTCATTCAACTTCAAACCAACGTCCCGGATCGAGGGGCCGGCGACTGACCTGTCTTGGGCTTCCGTACAACCAGTGTGGCTGACAGCCTCGGCGGACCGCGCTGATATTACGAGGGCACCATGTCAATTATCTCGCAGACTAAAGACTCGGTCAGCCACCACGATCAGCTGACGACCAGCTTGTCGGCCAACTACACCGGTGTGGTCGCCTTCATTGCCGTGGCCAACGAGGGCAGCTTCTCCAAGGCCGCCGACCGGCTGGGCATCGGCCGTTCCGCGGTGAGTCGCAGCGTACGGAAATTGGAGGAGCAACTCGGCGCTCGCCTTTTCCTGCGCACGACACGCAGCACCACCATTACCGGTGAAGGCGAGTTGTTCTATGAAAATTGCCGGCCCGGAGTCGAGCGCATCCTGCAGGCCCTGGAAGAAATGCGCGACTTGCGCGAGGGGCCGCCGCAGGGGCAGCTGAAGATCAGTGCCACGCAAGGATTCGGCCGCAAGGTGGTTGCGCCGCTGCTGGCCGAGTTCCGGGCGCACTATCCGACCGTGACGCTGGAATTGCTGCTTGAGGAGCGCGCGGTCGATCTGGTAACCGACCGGATCGATGTCGCCTTTCGCGACGGTCGCCTGGAAGACAGCCAGGTCATCGCCAAGCAGCTGATCCCCATGCGGATGCATGTTTGCGCATCGCCCGAATACGCTCGCAGGCGCGGCTTGCCGCAATCTGTCGACGACCTGGCCGAACACGCCTGCGTCAACCAGCGCCTGCCCAGCGGCCGCTTGCAATGCTGGGACTTCAAGAGCGACGGGCATGCAAGCAAAGTCACCCCGAATGCGGACATTGTCGTCAATGACCCGTCTCTGGTGATGCAGGCGATACTCGATGGCCAAGGGCTGGCCCAGTTGCCGGCGTACCAGGTTTGCGACGCGTTGCGCGCCGGCACGTTGGTGGCCTGCCTTGCGCATGTCGCGCCCGATGATCGCGGGCACTACCTGTGCTATCTGAGTCGTCAGCAACTGCCTAAGCGAATCCGCGCGTTCATCGACTTCATGACTACTCGGATACGCGCTCTGGATCTCGACTGTCCCGCCATGGGGCAGGGGCCAAGAAGCGAACCCGCGCCGACCTCGGCACCGGCCGCGGAGTTCGATGTCGCGGCCTGAGCGAAAAGAGCTGTGACCGACGGGTCACTTGGCTGCGTGTAGGGGCGTATGGTCCGGGTCTGCGGCAGAAACCGCGAACCAAGTCCGGCAGGTTAGTTTGCGTTATTTCCGGTGAGTGAAGAACGGTGACTGGGATCGCGTCGGTACTGCCGCGTTCTGGCTATCGTCGCGACGCCGTAACCCAGCACTTCTTAGCCACCGCTGTTGGGAGCACCGACCAATGGAATGTCAACCGGAGGACACCTTAGTTCTCGTGGACGGCGACGACCAGCAGGTCGGTACCGCGGGGAAGATCCAGGTTCATCGCAACGGCTGGCTGCATCGCGCCTTCTCGATTTTCGTCTTCAATCCCGATGGCGAAATGCTGCTGCAGCAGCGCGCCCACGGCAAATACCATTCCCCCGGGCTGTGGAGCAACACCTGCTGCGGCCATCCGCGCGACGGCGAGGATCTGGAAACCGCGGCGCACCGGCGCTTGTTTGAGGAAATGGGGTTCGATTGCGCGCTAAGCAGGGCTTTCAGCTTTGTCTATTGCGAGCGCGTGTCCGAGGACATGGTCGAACATGAGCTCGACCACGTTCTGCTGGGCAGGTTCGATCGCCCGCCTTCGCCCAACCCCCACGAGGTAGCGGACTGGCGCTGGATCGATATTCCTTCTCTGATCCACTCGCTGACGGCGCAGCCTGATCTGTTCACCGTGTGGCTAAGGAAGATCCTGCTGACAACCGGCGAAGCGGAACTGCTTCGCCTCGCGCGAAACGGCTGAAACATGGCGCGAGGCGGCTGGGTCGGTCAGCCCGCGCGAGCTTGAAGACCATCAGGGCAAGACCGTCGCCAAGATGGCAATCGCATTGACGCACCGCGGAGTGTGCACATGGAAGATCTCAAGCGTAGTCGTACAGCGAACAGTCTCCAACAGATGGCGATCACGGCGATCCAGGGCGCCTGTGTCAACGAGTACCAGGCCAAAGTCGAATACACCTACCAAGACGACCCGCAAGATTGGCGCAAAGTCATCGGAAACAGCCTTCTGTTCCAGTTCGGCGTTTACGACGATCCCGTCTTGCCGCCTCCGGCTTCTCTCGACGAGTCGGGTGTTCGATATTTCGACCGGCAGCTGAAACTGGCCGGCTTCGACACAGGCCGCGCGCCCATCAAGCGGATTCTCGACATCGGCTGCGGCTGGGGTTCGATCCTGAAACACCTGGCTTATCGCTTTGCCGAGTGCCAATGCCTGGACGGCATCAATGTCAGCCGTCCGCAGTTGGAGCATGGCGCCAAAGTTCATGCTGAGCAAGGTCTCTCAGATCGCATCAACTTGTATCAATGCAACGCGAAGGATATCGATCTGCTGCCGGACGCCGACACGCCCTACGACCTGGTCGTGATGCGCGGGGTCATCTCGCATTTCCCTGACGATCTGTACGAGACCGTTATGGAGAAATTGCGGCGGCGAGTCCATCCGGAAAGCACCGTGGTTGTTTCGGACAACCTCTACAACATCGACCTTGAGAAATACAGATCCGACACGCCCGACATCGTCGACAGGCTGGCCTGTAAGTATCGGAAGACCCCGAAGCATTTTTCCGAAGTCGTGGAGCGAAGCGGGTTCGGCATCCAGGATATGCGCGTACTGCCCAGCAATGCCGACGCGATACGTTGGCTTCTGGATATACGGGCGAACATAGAGAACCACTTTCCTCTCGGCGCCCGCGGGCCGCTGGAAGAGCTGCATGTGATGACTGAAAGCCTGGCGGTGGCGATAGTGAAGAAACAGATCTCGATCTACAGCGCCATCCTGAAGCCGCGTTGAGACGCGTCACCGGCAGCAGACTCAGACGCGGAATATTTCATAACGAGAGGATCGGGGATGATCAAGGCGCCCAACTTCGTCCGCAACCTGGCCGGTCTGCCGAAGGCCGGGGAGAAAATACATCATCCCGATTTTCACCTGACCCTGAAGCCGCTCTGGCACCCGGATCATGAGGAAGCCGAGCGGCAGGTCGCCCTCAGCGACAGCCGCTACATCCTGGCGCATTACGGAAGCCAGAAGGCCGTCGACCACTATCTGTCCATGAGCATGCCTTCCTATGGCGGCCTGGCTTACCCGCATACCAAGAAAGACCGCATCTATTATTTAGAGCGGATGATGAGCATCACCACGCTCATAGACGACACCACCACCAACCCGGACGTCCTCGGCGATGCGCAGCGGCAATCGGAGCTGCGAGGCTACTACTTCGATGCGATAGCGGGCATTCGGCCTCCCGCATCAGCGCCTATCGCCCAGTTGCTCTATGAAGGCTTGATCCCGATCAAGGCGCAGTTGGCTTCCAAGCCGCGCGTGTGGAAACGTCTTGAGGAATCGCTGCATACCATGATCCTCAGGCAGACCGATTCGCTGGCGCTGCAGATGGACAGCTTGAGCTTCGATCGCTACCTGGAGCTGCGGCGCGTCGACAACTATGG